>QHXE01000379.1 GCA_003222835.1 Acidobacteriota bacterium
AGAGACGAGGGCCATGGCCGAGCACTATGCTCCCGCCTTCTATCTTTATCGTGAAGCTCTCGCCAGGATGCCTACCTTGCGCGGCGTCCACGGCTCCGTAGCCGACATCTACAGAAAATCAGGCCATGGAGATTGGGCGATGGTTGAGGAAGAAAAGGAACGTCAGCTGCCCCCGCTCAACTGTGGCGCTTGCCAGGGTCTGGGAGATGAGCGAGCTAATTCGGCAGCATTCGCCCATGCTTATCGCAACAACAGCGCCACCGAGATGGAATGTGACTTCCATGCTGGCCAGTACGCCAAAATTGTTGCCGGGAGTGCTCAGACCGCAGAAGAGTATTACTGGCAAACGCGTGCATACAATGAGTTAGCCCGACAGGCTTTCTCCCACCTCGCCGACTTGCCACCTTCCGCCGAGGTGCACGAACTGCTAGCGAAGATTCACTTTTCCCAGAAGAGCTATGCTTCCGCAGCCAAAGATTGGGGAGAACCATATCAATCAGCGCTGGCGGCAACTACGAAGCTGCTCGACCCCTCTTGGAGAAGGCTATGAAGCAGTCACCTGACTCGATGGAGCTCAACTACTGGCTTGGCTTCACATTATTAGGTCTAGAGAAGGCAGAGGATGCTGTTCCGTACTTGGAGAGAGCAGTGAGAGGGGATCCGACAGTGCTGCAGCCCCATAGAGATCTTGCGCGCGCTTATTTGCGAGTCGGGCAAGTGGAAAAGGCTATCCCGCATCTGAAGACCGCACTTCCTCTCGACGATGATGGAACCCTTTATTACCAGTTAGCCCAAGCCTATCGGAAAGCCGGGCAGAAAGAATTGGAAAGGGAGATACTCGCGAAGTTCCGAAAGATTCAGAGTTCTGTAAATATCGAAAAAAAGAATCTCGAAAAGAGCCTGGAAATCACTCCGCCTTAACCGGCGCGCCCTCGCCCTCGGTAAGGACGATGTATTGGTCGATCGGGAGATTCGTAAAGCGCTCGACTTTGCCGCTTGGCAAGGGCCACTTGACTTCGACCCAATCGAGTTTAGTCTTCGTACCAATCCCCAGCACGACGCGCGGATCATGAGACGCAAGGTAGCTCCCACCTCCCGCCTTGTAGAGGTGCCGTTTCAAATCGCCGGCCTGCCAACGGATGAGCGCACCAATGGCGTCAGGATTGGCCTTCTTGCTCACTAACTTCACGCCCAGCCAGTGACTCTGCTTCGCCGCGTTGTTGCGCAGCAGGAGAGGCGCGTCGTTGTTACGCGCCACCAAAACGTCCACGGCGCCATCATTGTTGAAGTCACCGATGGCCAATCCGCGGGCCGCCATTTGATCTGCAAAAATTTCTCCGCTTCTCGCGCTAACGTTCTCAAACGCTTTGCCGTTATTGTGGAACAGCAGCAGCGGTTCCTTATATTTCACATCGCTGAATCGCTCTTCGATTTTATCGTCAGGGTGACCATTGGCGATGAACAGATCAATGTTGCCGTCATTGTCGTAATCGAAAAACTTAACTCCCCAGCCGCTCATCAGTCGAGTGACCATGCCAATATGCGTGGGAACCGCGACATCGTCGAACGTCTCGTCATGGTTGTTGTGATAAAACGAGTACATTTCTTGGTCGACGTTCGTCACGAACAAGTCGATCCATCCGTCCTGGTCGTAATCCGCAGCGTCTACGCCCATGCCCGAGCGCGCCCGGCCGTCGGTGCTATAGCCCACACCGGCCTGCAGCGCAATTTCTTCGAACTTCCCCTTGCCACGGTTGGCAAACAAAAAGTTCGGCACCGTGTCGTTGGCCACCCACAAATCCATCCAGCCGTCATTATTAATGTCAGCCGCCACAACCCCCCATGCCTTGCCCATGGACTTTCCAATGTCCGACAAGTGTCCCACTTCGGTGAACGTGCCGTCGCCATTGTTGTGAAACAGCCAGCTCGCTGCCGGGTCGTAAACGCGCGGAATGCAATAGTAGCGGTCGCCCGTTTTGGCGTCCCCGCAGAATTTGTTTTTGGATTTGTCGAAGTCGACGAAGCGGCATACAAAAAGGTCGAGTCGGCCGTCGTTATCGTAGTCAAACCAGACGGCGCTGGAAGCCCAGCCCGGGGCTGCGACCCCCGCCTTCTCGATCACATCCGTAAATGTCCCGTTGCCGTTGTTTCGATAGAGAATACTGCGGCCATACTGCGTTACGTAGAGGTCGGGGAAGCCGTCTCCGTTGTAATCGCCGACTGCCACACCCATCCCGTAGCCGCCTCCCGCGACCCCCGCCTTTTCGGTGACGTCCGTGAACGTGCCATTGCGATTGTTGTGATAGAGAGCATTGCGAAGCGGCGGACGCGGATCATAAAAATCGCACTTGCCGCTGTTCACCAGATAGATGTCCATCCATCCGTCGTTGTCGTAATCGAAGAAGGCACAGCCGGCTCCAGTAGTTTCCGGCAAAAACATCTCCGCCGACCGCCCGTTACGGTGCACCCAAGTGATCCCACTGACCGATGGCAGTATTTGTTCGAACGCTTGCGGAGATCCCGTGCGTGCGCCTCGTTGCGCTAACGTAAGATCCGACCATGCGAAGATGCCTGCGGCGCCGGCGAGTGACGCGCCTCCAAAGCCAATCAAGCCCAGCCCTTTCGCAAAGTCTCGGCGAGACAAGCGTGCCTGTAAACTTAGATTTTTCGACATTTTCCAGCCCGTTTGGCGATTCGTGGCCCTTCAATATTTGTTGTGGTAATTGACAACATTCCACCACGTTGCGAGTTCAGCGGTGCGCACCATTTACGGCGGTTGAGTAGAGTTTTTCAGTGCCTCACGCAGTTTTTCGAGTGTCAAGCGTGTCGCCATCGGTTGTCACTGGTTGTGGACGCCTCCGCTCAACGGCTTGGAAGACGGCATAAAAAGCCGCGCTGAGATCAGTCTGGGCCCCCATCAGGCGCAGCATGAATTATGCCACACCGCACAGTCTCCGAGTTGACTCCCGCCTCTCTGACAGATCCCGCTTCCAAGTCGTTTAAGGTTGGCCCCTGTACGCTTCATTGGTTCAAGCCCTTGCACTCGCAATCATTCGCGTGGCCACCACGCATCAATTTGTCCTCTTTTGACATGAGAGGCCAATCCCAAACAATATGGGAACACCAAGCTTTTTGCATTTCATCGCTGCCCAATAGTTTTATAATGCGCACGAAAGGGGTTCGAAGCTTCGTCCTCCCGGTGGCAGTGCAAGCGCAGCAATCTCTTTGGATGAGAAAGCTTAGTGCTTCATCGGACGCACGTTTGGTTCAGTAGTTTGGCCCTCCGATTTGGAGGCATGGGTATTCTACTTGAGTGCTTCTGTACGGCGGAGCGTGTGTTTGCGCCTTACGCCAATGCCTGGCCGGGTGTCGGCCGAAAAAACCGTCACTTGGGAGTGTGTGAGTATTCGGCGCGATCCTAGAGACTCATGGTGTGATCGCAAGCCGTTTTGACTCCGCACATCTCGGGGTCGCTGGAGTCAGTTCCTTCCTGGTGTTGGCATGGCGCTAATCCAACAGTCTGTATTAGAATGAAAACAAATATGTTGTGCGGTTCCCCGGTAGCTCAACGGTAGAGCATTCGGCTGTTAACAGAGAACTCAAAATCCAATAACTCGTTTCTCTGGCGTCAGTTAACAGCTTCCGGACCATCCCCAAACACCTATTTCTTGTCCCCAGGATGTCCCCAACATTACTTCCGTCCGTCTTCCACGCCACGGCATACTTCACGTAGTCAGCAGCCGATCGGAACTAATCGGATACCCGTCTCCGGTTCAGCTCCGATTAGGAGAACAACCCGCGGCCTCTGCCGTGACAGTGCGGCAGCTGATTGTAATTTGACGGCAGCGATCGCCACCCTCGGCACCTTAAGTAATTGTCGGGAACTCTGATCGCACCCTAATTGCGCCAAGATGTGATACGCAGTTTCGGGTCTAGAGGTGTCAGAAATTCTCCAATTCCGATTACTTCCTGTCTTTCCTTCATCCGTCCAGGATCAATGCCAAGCGTGGAATCCTTGTGACGGGAGTAGCCATTTTTCCTCAGGCGAATGGTCAAACTGAAATTGCCGCAGAAAAACTAGTCGGGGCACTCCGGACCCTAAATACAGCCCCTCAGAGGCGCGGCCGAAATGGAAATCGGATCCACCAATAGTGGTGGCCGGGCTTGGCGCGACAACACATGGCTCGTCCTCGTCGAATTTGTCGTCGTCGTCGCCATCTACGTGGCCCGCCAACATCACATTCTGAAACTTAGCGCTACGCCGTATCTCCTCCTCCTCGCATGGATTTCGCTTCGCCTTCGCGGGGTCCAATGGAAAGAGATCGGCTTCACGCGGTATCGCACCTGGGCGACGACTCTTCTGCTTGGCGTTGTCTGTGGGGTCGGCCTGGAGCTGTTCGACCTGTTCGGCAAGCAGCCGCTTTTCACCTGCCTCTTGGGAAAGCCGCCCGACCTCTCGAATTTTGCTGCCGTCAAGGGAAACCTTCGATTCGCTCTGGTCATAATCGCCCTCCTCTGGGTCCTTGCGGCCTTTGGAGAAGAGCTCGTCTATCGCGGCTACCTAATGAATCGCGTCGCAGATCTCGGCCGCGGCACACGCACAGGATGGATCGTGAGTTTATTCCTGATTAGCGCCCTCTTCGGTTTTGCTCATTACCAGCAGGGCCTCACCGGCATCATCGAGGAGGGTTCTGACGGGCTGATTTTGGGATTGATGTATCTTGCCTCTCGCCGCAACCTCGCCATTCCGATTGTCGCCCACGGAGTCTGCGATACCATCGACATCGCGCTACTTTTCTTGGGCAAGTATCCCGGCCTGTAGGGCCGCCTATCACCAGCTAACTAACGGGCAACTCTGACGTAACGCGATAAGGTAAGGGTTGCCGACACAGCAGGTAACCTGCGGGGTTGGACTGCCGCTTTGCTGGATCAGTCAAAGCGATAACGGAGAGCCTCGGCTACGGCCTTATATCCGATTCGCCGGTAAATGGAATTCGATGTAGGGTTGCCCAAGTCCGTGTAGAGAATGCACCGATACCCACCGTCGCGAAGATGTTTCGACAGCGCATGAACGCAGGCTGCCGCGTAGCCGTACTTTCGCTTCTCGGGTGGCGTATAGACCCCAGACAAGCGAACTACGCCTTGCGCCGGTTCGCGGCCAACAGCCATAGAAGTTGTCTCTCCGTTTTGATCCCACAGCCAGATCTGTCCAGCGGCCAACGCCCGGTCTACGCGACGCTCGGTGTCGTTTGCAGACTCCCCAATTTCATCCTGAAATGCACGGGTCCAGAGAATCATCAAACTGCGATCTCTGGGACCTGCTTGGCGTAAATGACCCGCGGTGCGGGGAACTTCTCCCAGTTCCAAGAGTTCGTAGAGACGCGTTCCCTGGAACGGTGTGGCCGCCGACTTACATCGTTCACTCCATTGCCCAGCGAAGCTGGCTGCCGTCGCCGCGTCCCCATTGACACCGGCTAGAGTCACTCCGGCTTCCGCAATTGCAGCCACTATTGCCAGCACGGCTCGCGGTTCCATGGGCGTCAGGGTCGCCGGATATTCCAGAGGTGACTGAACGACCACGCCGACGGCTTCCTCTCCGTGCAATGCGATCCAATACCGACCTGGGTCGCCCTGAGCGATGCGGGAGCGCAGAATCGACAGAATCAGATTATGCAGAACTGGTTCCGACGAAAGGAACTTGTCAGCCCTCCTTATGACAAATGCGGGATCTTCGCTAAACAGGACCTTCGGTTCCATGCGGGAGATCTTATCGGATCGGAGCATCGTCAGGAATGCCTCAAACTGCGAGGCGCGCAAATTGGGAGCGAGTCACGGGCAATCCGGAGTTATTGGTTCCTCTGTCGTATTAGTACCGACTTTTCCCGGGACTTATCCGCACGATGCCCAACCGGATTACTTCCGAATCAATAACCCGGCAGTTATCGAGTGGCGTCTCGAATCGAAATGCCGAGCCGCGACTGCTGTACTAGATGTAATGGAAGAGAGTGAAAGAGGAATGCAGGACTCGCGGCAGGACATGCGGCAAGGATTCGTCTCCGGCATCTCGCTGAGCCAGCAAGCATTGCAAGCCGGAAAGAGAGACTGCCCGGGTCACATGCCTGGCCCTCCTGTTGACGCTTCTTGCGGCGTAAATGGCGCCAATGCGGCTGTCGACTACCCGCTTACAGCTGGCGGCGAGCTTCATCTGCGTCTTCGGCAAGGTCGTTCATGAGAGCGAAGAATGCAGGCGACTGGCCGATGAAGAGTCCCATATCCGTCAAGAACTTGACCACGCCCTTGGCGATGTCCTTTGTTTCGGTCGGGCGAATGACGGAACAAGGCGGCAGCTTTCGACTAATGAACGGGCACGGTTCAGGCATAATCAAGTTAGTCTGAAAATCCTCGCCGCCAAACGGAGAGGAATTCAGGTCCGGAAAGGTGACCGACACGCCGGTCAATGGATCCACGGCAGTCTTCTGAGGTGCGTTGCCCGCCTTATCAGCCCAGGTCTGGAAATGCATAGTCTCGGTGGGACCGATGCTGATCAGGATTCGCAAAACTTCAGGATGCGTTGCGCGTTGCGCCATCGCGGGATAAAGGGTGGTGCCACCTTGTTCGATGGTCGGAAAGTGGAAACCTGCCGTATTCGCTATGACCTGAAGGAAGTTGGGATCGCTGGTGTCGGCGTCGGTCCTGGGGATGGCCGTGTGCTGCCCTTTGTTTAGGTCAGGGATCGCTTGCGGGAACGAGAAATTGGGATCGAGGTCGGGGTTGTGGGTGCTGCTGCGGTAGCGAGTCCACCAACTCGTATCCAAGGTGAGCTGCATGAGGTTAGTGAGCCGCAGCTTTCCGCTGGACCCGGTTGCCGTACTCCCTGGCAGAGTGCGAAAAGCCTCCAGACTTACGGGATCGGCAGCCTTCGAGATGAGGTATGCGTTCAGGAAATTCTGATGCGTGAACTCATCATCGGTGTTGTCGTGGACGTACTGCGCCATGTCCGCATCCAGCATCTGAAGAGCGGACGTGTAGGCTGGATTGCCACTTCCCCCCGGGACCTCGCTGGTGTTCGGTATGCCTCCGAGTTCGTTGTACTGTATCCAAAAGTCGGTCTCGAGGATTTCGGCTGCGGCCGCAAACCTAAGCAACGCTGCGTCCCCCGGGGTGAGCCGCCCACTATTCTCTTCTGGACCCTCTTTAGCGCTGCCTGGAAGTTCTTTGGCAAGCAAGCCGACACCGACAGTGGCTGCACCGGCGGCGATAGCGCTGCTCTTCAAGAACGAACGTCGATTAGTGTGTTTCTGCATGGACTTTGGCCGAACTGGACGTGCAATCGGCCCCTCCTTAAAAGCGATTGTGAACGAGCCACCAAGAGTGCGAAGAACGCCCAGTGATCTCATTCCGCAAGCACGGTAATTGAAGCAAGAGCAGGAGTTGTCACAAGGATGTCTTTCTGCCGACATTCCTTTATCTCCGTGCGACGGGGCAGGCCACGCTGCAGGAAAACGCACGCGGGTTGGAAAACCGGGGTCGTCAGGGAATTGTCTCCTGGATGTCTCGTGAAGATGACGCGATAAAGATGTCCGGAGACCGAAAACGGTTTGTTCCAACCAGACGGTTTGATAGCGTAGACCCGGGCAGCGATCCACGGAGAGGGTGAGGCTCTGAAGGCTTTCGGGGACGCTTGACGAAAGGCTGCCACAAAGCGAAGCAGGTTGTGGGATGGAAAAGATCTTAGTCGTGGAAGATGATCTCGCTGTTCAGAAAGCATTACGGCGGCTCTTCGAATCCGAAGATTACGCTGTGGAACTCACCCCCGATGGGAAGACTGGCTTGGAGGCATTTCGTTCCTCCCCTCCCTCCGCGGTGGTCCTCGATCTGCGGTTGCCAGGATTGCCGGGTCACGATTTGTGTCGCGAGATCAAGAAAAAGGCGCCGTCGTTGCCAGTTATCGTCCTTAGCGCCAAGGCAGATGTGGCAGACAAGGTGCTTCTGCTAGAGCTAGGTGCCGATGATTACGTTACCAAGCCATTCAGTCCGCGGGAGCTGCTGGCCCGCGTGAGGGCGGCGGTGCGTCGTAATAAACGCACAGAACCCGCGGAGTTATTCGTGTTCGGCGACGTCTCGGCAGATTTCGCGAAGATGGAATTGACGCGAGGAGGTCGACCGGTTGCATTGACCACGCAGGAATTCAAAATATTGAAATTCTTTGCTCAAAATCCAGGGCGAGTCTTCTCGCGCTCAAGTCTTCTGAACGAAGTCTGGGGGTACGAGAATTATCCTTCCACGCGAACAGTAGACAATCATATCTGGAAGCTACGGCTGAAGCTGGAGGACGATCCAGGAAGTCCTGTACATTTTCAGACCGTCCATGGCGCCGGCTATAAGTTTGTCCCGTAAACCGGCTTGCGACTGGCATTCATTGGAATGAACCAGTTGATGCCACGAGGGGCGTCAATGACCAAGTTTCGGTTGCGAACCAAGTTTCTGCTCTCGCTGCTCGCCGTGTCCTCCAGCCTGACCTTCGCGACACTCTGGTTGGTGCACCGCAGCGTTCGTGTTCAACTCAAAAAAGAGATTGCCGAGGACCTGCAGAATTCGGTGATTGTGTTCCGGGATTTTCAGCGCCAGCGCGAGATCACGCTGACGCGATCGGCGGAATTACTCGCCAATCTTCCCAGCCTAAAAGCGTTGATGACATCTCGGGATGCCGCTACGATTCAGGACGCGTCGGGTGAAATCGGGCGGCTAGCGCCCAGCGATGTCTTCGTTCTCGCAAATCCTGTCGGCAAAGTATTGGCCATTCAGACTACGGTGCCGGGCATTACTCGCAGTGCCGCCGAAGAATTGTTGAAGACTTCCCTGAAAGCAGATCAACCGAGCTTCTGGTGGTACGGCGCCGGACATCTTTACCAGGTTTTCCTGCAACCTGTCTACTTTGGGCCCGCGAAGAACGACAATCTTCTTGGGGTCCTCTGCATTGGTCACGAGATTTCAGAAGGATTAGCGATGGAACTCAGCCGGATCGCGTCGAGCCAGGTTGCCTTTTTCTACGGCAGCACGCTAATTGTGAGCACCCTTCAACCGGAACAACAATCCGGGCTCGCGCGTCTTTCTCCGAATCCCTCCGATCTTTCCGGGCCCATCCCAAAGGGATTCCGTCTTGGCGAAGAGGAGTTTCTGGCCACCACCGTGGAGTTAGCTCCCAGCATTCCTCCCTTCGTGCGTCTCAGTGTCCTGAAATCGTATGACAAGTCTGCCGCTTTTCTGGATAGCCTGAATCGTGTGCTCCTGGGGCTTGGGCTGCTGGCGGTCGTGGCAGGAAGCGGCATGGTTTTTCTGATCTCGGATACGTTTACAAAGCCGCTGGCAAATCTGGTATCGGGCGTGCGCGCCCTAGAAACTGGCGATTTCGCCTACCCGCTTGCAATCCGTTCTGGCGATGAGGTCGCGGAAGTTGCAGCAGCATTCGAACGGATGCGAATTAACCTGCAACGCAGCCAACAGGAACTTCTCGCAGCTGAGAGGCTTGCGACCATTGGCCGTGTAGCCGGGTCCATTTCTCACGACCTGCGTCATCCACTGACGGCTGTTGTGGCCAACTCCGAGTTCCTTTGCGAGCGCGATCTGGACACGCAACAGCGGGAAGAGCTCTATCGGGAAATCCGTGCCGCCGTCGACCAAATGACGGATTTGGTCGATTCCCTGCTCGAGTTCTCTCAGGTACGAGAATCACTTCGGCGCGTGTTTGGCCCCATTGAAGCTACGCTTGAGCGGGCCGTCCATACAGTACGGGCTCGCCCGGAATTTCGCGGCCTGAACATTTCAGTTTTGCGCGAAGGAAGGTGCGAAACGTGGTTTGACCAGAAGAAAGTGGAGCGGGTGCTTGCGAACCTGCTGGTGAATGCTTGTGAAGCCGTCTCGCCCGAATCCGGAAGGATCGACGTAAACCTACGCGAAGGAAAGGACGGAGTCGAGATTCGCATCATGGACAACGGGCCGGGAGTGGCCGAGGCGATCCGCGGGAGACTCTTCCAGCCGTTCACCAGCTACGGGAAACAAAATGGCATCGGTTTGGGTCTGACCATCAGCCAGAAGATTATCCAGGATCATGGCGGGGAGGTTTGTCTGGAGAGCACCGAGGTGGGGAGGACAGTCTTCAAGTTAACTCTGCCCATTCTGATTTCAGGGGATGGAGTCCAGCCCGCCTGAATTGCGCAATCAAGAATCGAACCTCTCGCATGTTTTATCAAGGAGGTACACTATGGTTTCGCTTGTCGCGGCGTGGGCAAGGAAGTTTTTGGCTCTGGTGGCGCTCTTCACAATGAATGCTGCGGTCGTGAGGGGACAAGAACCCACTAGGACATCACCTGAGTACCAAACGGAAGCCTTGGAGCGTCGCCTGCAGAATCTGCAAGAGCAGATGAGTGGAATGCAATCCATGATGGCGGTCATGCACGCGGATTTACTCCGTTCCCGCGCGGAGGCCTCCGAATTGCGACGAGAGCTGGAAGCCAGCCGCGGATTGCCAGCTGCTCGTCTCCCTGCCGAAAACGTCTCGGGGCCAAAGAGTGAAGCACTGTTGCCGGGGCCTGTAGCCAGTTCTCAGGCTGGCACGGGCAACGAACAGCGTGTGCAGAAGCTGGAAGAAGAACAACAACTTTCCAATGCCAGGGTGGAAGAGCAAAATCAGACGAAAGTTGAAAGCGCCTCCAAGTATCGTGTCAGGCTTTCGGGAGCAGCAATTCTGAGTCTGATCAGCAATATCGGCCTAGTAGATAATTTGGACTTTCCATCCCTGGTGCCGGCGGACCGTCCAATCGAT
Source organism: Acidobacteriota bacterium (assembly GCA_003222835.1). The sequence continues at coordinate 10,823 of QHXE01000379.1, forward strand.
CCAAAGGGCAGCTTCGGAGCCAGTTTGCGGCAGTCGCTGCTAGGTCTTGAGGTCTTCGGTCCGGAAATCAAGGGAGCTCGCGTGAGCGCGGATCTACAATTTGACTTTGCGGGAGGCTTTCCAAATGCGCCCGATGGCGTCACCCTCGGTTTAGCGCGCCTTCGGACCGGGGTCGTTCGCATTACAGGACAACGCACGACTCTAGTGGCCGGTCAGGACGCGCCCTTCTTTTCTCCTCTCTCGCCGAGCTCGATTGCATCCCTTGCTCTTCCTGCTTTCGCTTATGCGGGAAATCTGTGGACGTGGACTCCTCAGATTCGTCTTGAACATCGCGTGAATCTTACAGAGGACTCCGGTTTCCTCCTTCAGGGAGGGCTGCTCGATCCCCTAACGGGCGAACCTCCCACTTCCCTGTACCTTCGAACTCCAGACGCAGGCGAAGCCTCACGGCAACCGGCGTACGCTGCGAGAACCGCATGGAGTCACCGTCTGTTCCATCATGAGCTTGTTCTTGGCGTTGGCGGTTACTACAGCCGCCAAAACTGGGAATTCCATCGAAATGTGGATGCGTGGGCTGGCACAACCGACTGGACGCTCCCGCTGGGTGACCAGTGGGAGATCTCCGGCGAGTTTTACCGAGGACGCGCGGTAGGCGGTCTGGGTGGAGGAATCGGCCGAAGCGCTGTGTTCAGCGGACCAATTACGGACTCGAGTACCCGAGTGCGCGGCCTGAATGCAACGGGAGGCTGGGCACAGCTAAAATTCCGTCAGACTCAAAAGCTCGAATGGAACGGGGCTTTTGGCCAGGACAGTTCGTTTGCAAGAGATCTGCGCCTTTTCCCACTCTCGACCCAGAGTTACTTTGATCCCTCGCTGGCGCGAAATCGCAGTGCCTTCTTGAATTTCATTTACAGGCCTCGCTCCGATTTGCTGCTTTCGGTCGAATACAGGCGTCTGCGGACTCTCTCTGTTTCCGGGAACTCTGAGAAGGGGGGACACATTAACCTCAGTATGGGAGTTCTGTTCTGAGGCGAAAAAGTCTGGGTCTATGAGATTTGCCACCCAACAAAGAGGGGGAAGGCTGCGCCTGTATCCGCGCCTTTGTGCACTGTTCTGCATCACGGCAACGGTGGCGAGCGCCTGCTTTAGCCAGCAGGTCGCAGTCACGGGAAGAATCGAACTGTTTCGTGACGGAATCGCTCAGCGACAGGATTCTTCCGATGCAGTCGTGTGGTTGATGCCCCTTGGGGATTCGGGAGAACCGCAAGCTGTGGCCGGATCATCGCGTCAGCAACTTGTGCAGAAGAACAAGAATTTCCTTCCACACGTACTCGTCGTGCGAGTGGGAGTCTCGGTGGCATTCCCGAACAAGGATCCGTTCTTCCATAATGTGTTTTCACTCTTCGAAGGGAAGAGGTTTGATCTCGGCCTATATGAAGCAGGCAGCTCACGCACGGTCGTTTTTGACCGCGAAGGAATCAGCTACATTCTTTGCAACATCCACCCAGACATGAGCGGCGTGGTCCTGGCCGTGAAGACCCCCTACTATGGGACATCGGATCGCAGAGGCGTAATCGCCATTCCCAACGTGCCGTTTGGAAGGTATGAGCTTCGGGTCTGGCACGAGCGTGCCCTGCCCGAATTGCTCGATACTCTCACCCAAGCGATACTCGTATCCGAAGTTTCGCACTCTTTCGGAGTTTTGCGTTTGACGGAGCAGCGCAATACGCCCAAGGCTCACAAAAACAAATACGGCCAGGACTATGACAACCCAATGCCCGCTGTTCCCGTTTATCCACATCCCTGATGTTGAACTGCGAGCCCGCCTGCTTCGCAGCCAACCGGAGACATAACGATCTTTTTGCTAGTTCGGTTAACACTGTTAACTTGACCCAGTTTCGTGACAACCCCTGGGCCTCGTCATGTAGACGCGTCAAATTTGGGGAGGACCGCAATGGCCAAGAAATCGCCGCCAACTGCGATCATGCTTAACCTCATTATCGGATACTGGGTATCGCGGCTCATCTACGTCGCCGCGAAACTCGAACTGGCGGACCGTCTCAATGACGGCCCCCGCACCGTCGAAGAGTTAGCGGTGGCTGCAGGCGTGCAGGCGCCCGCGCTCTACCGCGTCCTCCGCGCGCTGGCGAGCGTAGGCGTCTTCGAGGAAACCAAGGACCGACGCTTCAAACTCACGCCGCTCGCGGCGACGCTCCGGACGGGCGTCACCGGCTCGATGCGCGCCATGGCGATGATGATGGTCGAGAACTACTGGTTTGACGCCTGGAACCAACTCCTCCACGGAGTCAAAGCCGGCGAGCTGCCGTTCCTCAAGGCCCACGGTGTTCCGATCTTCGAGTATCTCGAGCAGCACCCTGAGGACCTCCAGCTCTTTGGCGAGTCCATGACCAGCGTCTCCGGGACGGAGAACCCGGCGATCGCAGCGGCCTACAAGTTCTCCGGGCTCCGGACGCTCGTGAACGTGGCCGGCGGACACGGCAGCCTGATGGCCACCATCCTCACGGCGAATCCGAAGCTGAGGGGGGTGCTCTTTGACCAGCCTTCTGTCATTGCCCCCGCCGGGAAAGATCAGCACGTGACCGCGAAAGGCATCGCGGGACGCTGCATGCTCGAATCCGGAGACTTCTTCGAGTCGGTACCGAAGGGCGGCGATGCCTACATCATGAAGTATCCTCCACGATTGGGACGATGAGCGCTCGGTAAAGATCCTCGCGAACTGCCGCGCCGCCATGAACGAGAATGGAAAGGTTCTGGTCGTCGACAATGTCATCTCGCCTGGCAACGACCCCGGCTGGGGCAAGCTCCTTGATATTAATATGCTCATTATCGGTGGGCGCGAGCG
>QHXE01000380.1 GCA_003222835.1 Acidobacteriota bacterium
CCAGATCGTCACGGGAGTCAGCGTCGGCGCGCTGATCGCCCCGTTTGCGTTCCTGGGCCCGGAGTGGGACCAGGCTATGGTCGAAGCCTTGGGCCCTGACCGGACCGCCCGTCTCCTGCAATCGCGCGGGCTTGGCGTGCTGTTTCGACCCGGCGCCTATCGGAGCGAGCCGCTTGTAGAGCTGGTCGACCACCTGGTGAGCCGCCGGCTCATCGAGGCCGTTGCCACTGAGGCTGCGCGCGGCAAGGTGCTGTTCGTAGCGACGACCGACCTGGATAAACAGGAGGCGGTGATCTGGGACATGGGGGCGATTGCCGCACACGGTGGCGAGGCCGCGCGGGTGTTGTTTCGCGATGTGCTGGTGGCCTCCGCGAGCGTCCCCGGCCTGTTTCCCCCGGTCCTGATCCGGGTCGACGGTCCCGACGGTGAGTCCTTCGACGAAATGCACGTGGACGGCGGAACCGCCACGCCGTTTTTCGTTGCCTCGGAAATCGCACAGATTCTCTCGGCGGACTTCGAGGTGCTGCCCGGCGCCGAGGTTCTGCACGGCGCCAGGGTATACGTGCTTGTCAACGGCGAGTTGGGCGGGCGTCCGCAGACCACGCGCGAGCGACCGGTCGTGGTGATTACGAGAAGCTTCTCCGCCGGGCTCATGCATTCATCACGACGGGCTCTCGAGCTCAGCGCCGTGTTTGCGCGTCAACACCAGATGGATTTCCATTTTTCCTATGTCCCGCTGAACTATCCCTTCGCGGGCCCGTTCAACTTCAAAGCCCCCGTGATGCAGGCTCTCTTCGACTACGGACTCCGCTGCGCCGAGGCGGGACAGCTATGGATGACTTTCGAGCAGGCGGTCGAGCAGGGGGAGAAGGCCGCGCGGAGCGTTCTCAAACAGAGCAACGACTGCCCGCTTGCGCAGGCCGCGCCTTAGCGCGAGACACTGTGGCTTGGGCGGCCACGGCGCCGTGTCCACCTCCCGACTGACTCTATACTAAGAAGTTCGGCCCGCTCACGCGGGCTGACCTTGATCAGGCCTCAGCGATTCGCCACGTACATGGTGATTTCCATGCCAAAGCGAAGCTCGGTCGCCTTCGGAGTTTCCCATTTCATCTCAATGTCCTTTCATGTAGGAAAATGACTCAGCATCATGCGCGCGATTCGAGACTTGAGCGAGCGCACACTTTACTCTTTGGAGAAGGCTTGTGAGGCCGCCAAGGTGTCGAGAGTCTCATGGAGTAACTTGACCTTGCCGTTCTCCGCGACCAGAACGCCGGCGTAAGTCTGCCGATAAGTCTTGCCGGTAGCGGGGACCAGAGCTTCGACCTGGTATTCTGCCGCTACCTTGTCGGGGGTTTGGATAAAGTAGGTCAGGTTTTTGAAGCGAAAATCCGGTACTTTGGCAAGCAGGCCGACGAGCAGTTTTTCAACTTCCGCGGGCCCTCGAGCATAGGCCTTGATCCACGGCAGTTCGAGCACGCCGTCCTCGGCAAACTGAGACGCGGAGACCTTGGGTGTCGCGACGTTGTTCAGGTAGGCTTCAAGATAATAAAGTCAGTGCCGGCGTCAACTGGCGGCTCACCTGGGCGGCCCGACACCCATCGGACCCGACCGCCGTCGTCAATCACCTCCGGGTCGCCGATCAGCTGATATCGAAAGTCGGGGTGAGTGGCCCTGAACATCCCCGCGATGCGATCGATCTCATTGCGCCCCCGGTAGATGCCGGTCTTGTGTTCCCCCTTGCGCGTCCTCCGATGTGTGGCCGAAGCGCCCTTCGTCGATCTCTTCAGTCACGGGCGCCCCGGGCCTCGGGCGTCGGGCGCCTTGTCCGCCGCCCAGATCGAGCAGATCCGGCGCACCGTCCGGCGAGCGCCCGAAGTCATGGTCAAGGTCACAGGCGGCGGCCGAACGATCGGCGCGGTCGGCGCGCACTTCGCGTACATCAGCCACCAAGGGGAGCTCGACCTCGAAACCGATGAGCGCGTGTCGCGAGACGACCAGAAGGAATTACTGCGGGGGTGGCATCTCGAGCTGTCTTCCGGACAGTACCGGGAGCCGCAGGCTGCGAGGACGGGCGCGCCCGGGATCAAGCTGGTGCACAACATCACGCTCTCGATGCCGGCGCCGACCCCGCCCAAGGCGGTACTGGCAGCGGCGAAGGCCTTCGCTCGCGAGAAGTTCGGCGCGAAGCACCGCTACGCCATGGCACTCCACACCCATCACCAGCATCCCCACGTGCACCTGGTGGTCAAGGCCGAAGGCCACGACGGGCGGCGACTGCACATCGACAAGGCGATGCTGCGGGAGTGGCGGCAGGACTTCGCACAGTTGATGCGAGAACAGGGCATCGCCGCGAATGCCACCCCAAGATCCGCGCGAGGCCAAACAAAGCGAGGGGCGAGGATGCGTTCTACCGAACGCGGCGGCACGCATGTTCCTACGCGCTGCAGGAGCAGATCGACGTCGTCAAGAGAGAGCTTCGGGCGACAGGAACGATTTCGGACCCCGCAAAGACCCGGCTGCTCGAGACTCGTGAGGCGGTCGTCGCTGCCTGGAACGCCGTCGCCTCGAAACTGGAGGCCCAGGGGGAGGTCGACCTCGGCGACCAAGTTCGCTACTTCGCGCGCCACCTGCCGCCTGTGCGGACCGACCGCGAGCCGCCTCGCACAGGAGATGCTTCGGCTAGCGAGGACGAAGAGATCCGATCGGACGCGGGAAGACGACCGGATGCGCGATCGCACGTTGGAAAGATCGCGATAGCGACCGCTCCCACCACGGTCTCTAAGCAGCCTGACTTCTGGACCCTGGTGACTCAACGCCCCGGGAGCCGAGATCCTCGCGAGCCTCACCGCACGCACGATAAACATCGGCCAAGGAGACCGATCGCAGGGCAGCTTTTGCAAGGCTCGCATGCGCTGCGCTCTGCCACTCCGAGTCACTGCCGCACAGCCGATCAACCAACCGCGAGGCCTCCTCTGCTGCGAGGGATCTCGTGTGCGCCACCGCAAAGCAACGGCCGGGGCGCAACAGCGCTTCGTCCAGGTCGCGGATATTCGGCAAGTTGGTCGTGAAGATGATCTTGCGCTTTTGCGCGCGGACCACGCCGTCGGCGATCGCGAGGAAGCGATGTAGATCGTGGTTTCCGTTGGTGCGGGCCCTCAGCAGGTGATCCGCGTCCTCGATCACGAATGCATCGTGTACTCCGGTGATGAAGTCGACGAAAATCTCGTCGTTCTCCAGGGCGCGCTTGTCCGCCGTGTACATCACTTGGGCGCTGTCGCCTTTGCGATGCGAGATGGCGCCGAGAATGGACCGGACCAACCGTGTCTTGCCGGTGCCAGGCGGTCCCTGGAGGATCAGTACCGTCTCGCTCGCTCGCAGGTAGCGCTGCACGAAGTCGCAAACGGGCTCACCCAACGTCGGGTACGCCTCATCCAGCACTGTGTCCTTGGCGAGCTCCTCGAAGGAGCATTCCGACAGCACGCCGCGCGAGTTGCAGAAGTTCCAGGCGACTACAAACATCTGCTCTGGGAGGTAGCGCTCCCCTACCGCCTGGAGGAGCGAGCTGCGCGCGTCTCTGGCGCGTTCCTTGCTGTCCGCCCAGACGTTGAAGGTGCAGGAGCAGTAGTCGGCCTTTCGCTTGCCCTCGGCATGCACGAATAAGCCCGGCCCGTCCAGGAGCAGCGTGCCCGTGTCGAGCCGCTGCGCCGCGAGGCCGGTATTCAAAGCCAGGTCATCGAACACGTCGACGAGGCGGCGAGGCGCCGCGCACCGCACGAGCCGGTGGATCGGGTACCGCGTCGCGACGTTTTCGAACGCCTGAATCGCGCGTGTCTTGAATACTGCTTCCCCGAGGTCGTAGAAGTCGTGGCTGAAAGTCAGCCCGACGTTGAACGGCCGCGGTTGGTCACTCGGTGTATCGCTGGTCACATTCAATCTCTGTCTCTAGAAAAGCCTGGCGGGCTCGCGCCCGCCAGGCGGCTAAAGTGATGCAAGATCAGCCACTCGGCACTTGGACCGCCATCACGTCCTCAAGGACTCGTTCCAGAACGAGACTGCACTTGCCTGCGGTCTCGGATCTCAACGGGATCTGGTCGCCAAAACGACGAGACCCCGGTCAGCACGGCCAACCGGGGTCTCTTGTGGAGTTCCCGGAGGGCTGCTTCGATCAGCCCTCCGTTCAAACGGGGCTAATCGGTCAAATGGTCACCGTACCGCGCGCGCAATGCGGCGGCGGTGCACTTTCCAACACGTTTGTGAAGGTCGTGTTCATAGGGGCGGCGCAGTTTACGCGCACCTTTCGAGTTGTCAAGCGCCGCGATCAATAGATTTCGATCGACTGACGGGAGAGTTCACTTGAGGGGCGTCTCGAAAACCGCTGACTCGGAGCCTTCAGAGTCCTGGCTTCGCAACCATGAGCCAAAGTATCACCACGACTGCAGAAAACGCCGGGACGCCCAGCCAGAACCAAAGGCGCGCATACGCACGATATCCCGCCGGCACAAGGTGTCGGCCTTCTCTCTCGGATGTGCGAGCCAGATCGCGCATCCGAATCTGCAGCCATACAACCGGAATCCAGCAGGCTCCCGCCAAGATGAATAGCGCTATAGACCACGCGAGCCACCCGTGCGAGAGCGGATAACCCATCAATCTGGCGAGCGCCCAGCCGGTGAGCACCTGAACGATGATCGCGGGCAGCGTAAAGAGCCAGTCGGCCAGGACGACCTTCTCGGACACGACGCGAATGGCCGGCACGTTTCCGGTGCGATCGGTGATCCATTTGAAAAAAGCGATCCCGAGTCCCGTACCGAGTAACACCGCGGCACTCGTAATGTGGATCGCCCTCAGAATGAAGTAAGAGCTCACGTCAGTTTCTCGCTGATAGCGAGATCGTGGAGCGGCTCAAGAAACTCCTCGACCGTGAGCAGCCCCATGCAGGGCATTGCTCCCTTTGGTAAAGCGACCCCGGCGCCGATCTTCCTTGCCAGGGCGATGGCCGCCCCGCACGGAATGTGCGGGCCGTGATTCTTCTCGGCAATCAGATTCCAGTTGATTCGCAGCGGTTCGCCACGGGTTCCTTCGCCCTCGAGCGTAACAAACATGCCTCCCTTGTCGCTCGTGATCGGTTCCAGCCACCGGCTCAGGCGATTGAGCGGGCGGGCAAACGCAGTCATGTCCCGCAGAATCCCACTCCTCACGAGCCCGGCGAGACTCCAGACCACAAGATGTCCCAGGTCGCTCGCAAAGCCTGCCTGGAACGACACGGTTCGGACCGCCGAATATTGCCGGGGGAAGAGCTCGAGGTCGGGAATATCGCAGCTCCCGAGCCAGCGTTTGCCAAGCGGTTTCGGAAACCGATGCCTGTGGAGGTCCAGCCAGCCATGCGCGTCGACCCACGCACCGTCTTGCAAGGATCGGATCGGCTTACCGCCGTAGCTGAAGACACCCTTCACCGTAGCCAAGCCGGGTGCACGTGCCCCGGAGCTGATTCCCATTCTGATGGCATCAAGCCGCCTGAATCTCGGCAGGTACCGATCAACCACGGCTGACGAGAGGGCCGGGACAGAGCTCGCACCGCTCGTGACCGTCACGCCGGCCGCCAAAGCCTGGGCGTTGAGGGAGCTGATGCCGACGACGAACTGCCGGCCGTCCGCCAAGTCGATATAGTGAGACCGCGCCTCGATCGCTGCACGTGCCACCGCGTAATCCTGGCCCTGGAACGGCCCTGCCGTGTGAATCAGAACGTCGACCTGGAGCCGGCGAAGACCGTCGGCCAGATCGGGAGCATGAGCGTCAAGGGCCACGACATGCTGGACCGGGAGGCCCAAATCACGCGCCGTTGTGCTCGCCTGCGTGAGATCGCGTCCAGCGATAAGGACCCGCAGCGAAGCCGTTGAGGCCAACGCGGCGGAGATCCGGCGACCAAAGAATCCATAGCCACCGAGCACGAGGACCGTGCGCATCAGAGTCGACTGGGTCCTGCGACGTTCATCGACCCTTCCGCGGAGACGGCTTGGTGGGTGAGTTCCGGCCGGTCGGCACCTGTGGCAGATAGCAAGTTTCCCGACGCCCAAACCAGCGATATCGGTTCCGCGCGATCAGTTTGTAGGCCGAATCCCGCCACGCCCTAGGAATGACTCGCGTCGCCTTAACCAGTCGCCGCCATCCACCCGCAGCAGCAACGAGATGGATCCAGGCGTCCGACTCTGTGAGGCATTGGCTGCCGTCGAGCACCAGGAATGTCAGCGGATCATCCGGATCGTAGCCGTGTTTGGTCAATAGCGCGCGACCCTGGTCGCTTTGCATCGGAACCAGGTCGAACGGCGGCTTACTCTGGTGACGCTCGAGCCACCGTGCCCCGCCACTGCAGAGATGGCAAAGCCCATCGAAGACCACTATTCGATAGTCGATCTCCATGAACCCTCCCGGTCATGCCCTGACTGAGAATTCAGCGACGCAACCGATCACAGCGATTTGGAGGTGCTGGAGGGAATCTCTGAGGGCTTATCAAAACATTCTATGTCACGCTCCGACAAGATGTCGGCAGGTATCGGCGATCGAGGTTCGTCCGGTTCTCGCCGACTGCTTCCATTCCCTTGGGCACCTCGCGATAACCACACCGCCAGGACATCGGACTTGCCGGACTACCTTTCACCACAATCGGCTGCAGCGTCACGATCTGACCTTCTAGGTTCTTGTTTGCAAAGTTGCCGAAGGTCACGTTGATTGCCCCCTGAGCAACCTCGACGCGCGTTACATAGTTACCGATCAGCTTGTCAGGATCCGGTACGCCCGCTGCGCCGTTGTTTGACGGCAGCGTTCCCCGCTCTTTGCGGTACTCCTGGATGGGCCCTTTGAGTTCGGACGCCAGACTGAACGCCTCCGTGACCTGCGCCCGGATTGTGTAGTCCTGATACGCAGGGATCGCTATAGAAGCAAGGATGCCGATGATGGCGACCACTATCATCAGCTCGATCAGCGTGAAGCCCGACTGACGCATTGCTCACTCCTTCAGATGTTCGAACCGAGTGAAAAGATGGGCAGGTACATCGCAGATACAAAAGTTGCTACGAGAATGTAGGTGCAGATAGTTAGAACGACGCGTGCTCGGCGTCGGCACCGGCCGAGGGCTGTAAGGAAGGTCTCCACCGCGGTCTCCTGCTGGAACTGTAACTCCTCGTCAAGCTTACCCAGCTGCGCTGAGGCAATGAGATCAGAACCAATCGAGGACTGACGGCTCCTTCCCTGCTCTACTCCTCCTTGAAGATCAAAATCGTCAAGGTTTGACCTTTTCGCCGCTAGCCGTAACGCCTCCGTTGCGTCCACACCGGCAACGGCGAGAAGTCGAGCGCACGAGAGCCAGAGATATTGGTTGTATGCGAGTGCAACTGGACCGACCAGCGGCACTTTCTGAAATCGGACTGGCATCGGCGTGTAGCGGCGTAGTCGACGCCGTAGTGCATATACAAACCACGCAAAGAATGCGAGCAGAAATAAACAGCCGAACAGCAACACCGTAAATACGGTGCCTCCACCTCCAAATGCAAACTGCGTGAGGCCAGGCAGCTCACTCCCGAGCCCCCGATATACCGATCTGAATTGCGGCAGCACGAACACCGAGTACATCGCCGCAACAACGATCAGTATCGCGAGAACGGCCCCCAGATAGGTGAGGAAGCCGGCGAACTCGCCCCACACCACCGCCGCGCTACCGGCGCTGAACGACTCCTGGCGCCGAGACTCCTGAAATACCGCCGCGGCCGAGCGTTCCGGGGTCGCCGACAGACTCAAAATCCACTTGAGCGTCGGAAATGGGGAGGAACGAGCAGTCTCCCCCTGTACCGTCTCTGGCGCCGCCCGGAGGAGATCTTCCAACTGCTTCAACGCCACGCGGCGCCGCTCATCTGCTGTCGCGTGCAGCTTTTTGAAGGCGTCGTCCAAATTGGGCGACTGCTGCAGAGCGTAATTCAAAAGGCGAGCGGCGCTCGCAAGGGCATCAGTCGACATCGATTTCATGCGCGGCACCTTATTTGTGGGCCCTGCAGGGTGAAGGAAGGTCTTCCTCGGACAACGTCGTTTGGTCTACGGCCGCGGTTGTACCCGGCAGCGAAAGCGCGTGACCACAAAGCCACTCAACCGGCAAACCGGGGCCAGGTCGCTCCCACGCCCGAATAGTGAGGACTTTGCCTTTCAGTGCTCCGCGCGAGAATCCGAAATCAACGGCGCCAGCCTCCCGGATCTGAACCGCGTTCACACGGTAAAGATCGCGGTCACCAGTCCTGAACATCGCGTCCGGAAAGCCCGTCTGGCTGTTGGATGTCGGCCATACACCTGTGACGGCCCTGTATTCCATCATGGTCGTCCTTGGGCCAGCCATGAGGAACACCGCCTCCATGACGTTCAGGTGACGTTGGGCGTACACGTAGCCGAAGACCGCAACCAATCCCATCGCGCCCAATACCAGCAAGTAGATCGGAATCTCGAGCATCGTTGTGCTCGTCGGCCATTGTGTTCGGAGCCAACGTAGATGGGCGTTCATTGAAGTCAGTCGACCAAGTTCGTCCCTGGTTCCCCGTGAGCTTCCTTCCTGAAAAGGAACACGGAGATCACAGCGCATAGTAGAAGTGCAATCGGAAACGACAGGACTGCGTACGAGGATACGCGCGAGTAGTAGTCCATCGACGTCCAGGGAAACGCGAACAGATTTGGAGCCGGCATAGCAAAGATGAACGCCGCAGGGAATGGGAGAGGACCGTCAAGCCAGGTGTTTACCCCAACGAAGACGATCTGCTTTAAAAGCCTCGGAATCCTCAGTCCGCGTAGGACGTAGTAGCTCGCAGCCCCTGTAATGAGCAAAGGTAAAGCAAAGGCGAGGCTCCACCCCAACGCGGCGGCTATCGTGTTTGCGGTCGTGACTCGTCTGTATTCCGCCTCGTTGGTGCGCGGCGGCGCTGCAACGACTCGCACGAAATCCCCATACCTCTGCTTCAGCCGCGATAGGAGCCGCTCGTAAAATCTCAGCCCGTACGAGCCAAAGCCACCGGATCGTTCGTCGGAAACGTCGAGCTGCACGAAGTGATCCGATAGCCGGCTGTAGTTGAGGTGTATCCCCGGCGGCACTCCGGCCGAAAAATCGGATATCACAACGCGAAGATGATGCCGCTCATTCAGATAGGTGCGTTCCCTTTCAAGTCGTGCAAGCTGCTCGCGCTTCAGCCTTTCCGGCATTGAAGCGTCGCTCTCAATTAGCGAAATCATCTCCTTGTACTTCCCGAGGTCTTCAAACCCCTCCTCGATCAAAAACCCACCCACGGCCCTCGTAACGGACGAGAGCGAATCGCCCTGTACGTCTTCGACGGTCAGCCGCGCCGGAACAATTTCGTAACTGACGCCACAGCTCGCCAATGTCACCATCAACAGCAGCGCGGTAAGCGGAACGGCCGCCCGGCGGCCAGTTACTAATGGTGCCACCAAATGCGAATCTTCCTCTTGTCGATCGTGTCGGGTCCAAACTCTTCAGCGCCGAGCCCAGCAACAAACACCTTCCGCAACTCCTCCACGAGTTGGTTACTTTCCTCGTCGGGAATGCGCGCGCCCTTCTCGCGGGGAATCGGCCCTTCGCGCTGATGTGTCCAATACGGAAGCTGGACGTACAGGACGGGCGAGCCTTCGCGTCCGAACTCAACCGACGAGACTCGACCAGCAAATTGCTTGATGCCCTCCGCGACTGCTGCGCCTCTAAAGCTCCCGTACTCAGGCACAACGCGAACGAGCTCCGCGGCTTGCGCCGTGCTCAACGGGGGCGTGAGAAATTTCGTGGATTGGAACCCCCGCTGTCCTAGAACTTGTGGCCCAAAGCCGATGCGCACGAACTGCTCCGCGAGATTCATGTCGACCTCAAGCGGAATTTGCGTGATTCCCAGTCTCGATGCGTCTGGAAGCTTAGTCGCCTCGAGGGTGTAGCCAGGTGGTTCCCCGGGCTTAGTGGGCTGCTGCGCTTGAACACAAAGGACGAATGGCGACAGACACAGGGCGACTGCTGCTCTAGAAAGGTAGTGCATACATAGCCTCCACCGCTCGGCCTCCCTCTCCACCACCGGTACCACTCGGAAATGCTCCGGTTCCTCGTCATGCCCGGTTAGATGGCCAGGCAGCGTCTTCCTCCCGAAAGTGAACCCGCTGTGCGTACCACCACCTTGTCCAGACCGCGAACACTACGAGCATCGCGACGGACTCGCCGATCCTGAGCCCTAAGGGGTCAGGAAACGAACTGAAAAGAAGAATCTGAAGCAGACACACAGCCGCCGAGGCCACCAGGAATACCAAGCCCAATCGCCAAGCTAGAAGCCTGCGTTGGTAGATTCCGATCGCCAGGGCAATCATGACAACACTCATGATTGCAATTGCCGTGCGGAGGAACGGCTCGTCGAATTGCGCCGCGACCGGACCTTTCGGCAGCCGATTGCCGTAGACCGTCGCAAGGTTCACCACTCCTGCAAGAATCAGGAAGCCTGCAGAGACTTTCAACACCGTCGGAGTACCCGGCTCCGGACGCGTCAGATTCGTCGAGACACTCTCTAAGGCGTTTGGTGCTTGAAGCGCTGTGCGAATGACATTGGAGAGCCAGTCCGCATCATTCCGTGCGAGCCACTTTCCAAGCGCGATCAGCCCGATTCCAAACGCAGTCATCCCGAAACAACCGAGCATCCCCCAAGGGCTCGCACCCTGCGATTGAGCACCAGCTCCGAAGACGACCCCGATGACGATCGTCCCTCCGAGCCAGAAGGTCATGAAGATCTTCACCAACGGCAGGAGCGAGAATCTACCGCTTAAATAGACGCCGTCTGGGCGCACGTCGAAGCGACCGAAGAAGGACGGCTTGAAAGAGTTCTGGAACATCGGGATAACCCGCTGCAACCGAACCTTTGTCTCCTTCACGGGGCCCACTGCGGCTGATTGCGCAAGAGCTGAAAATGCTGAGCGCTTGGTGGCAGCGCGAAGCCGCTCGACGGATTCCTGCAAGCCAAATGCGCTCTTGAACTCCGCTGGAGTCGAGCCATACAGGAACTGCGTGACGGACTGAATCATGCGCAGGACGTCAACGCACCCGTCGTCCGACGTACGCGTCGAAATCCCCGGGCAATTCCCTCAGGGGGTGAGATTGCCCGAAGTACTTCGACTCCTTCGAATGGAATTCGACAAATCCCACTTGGGTTTCGACAGCGTATTCTCCGAGCGCTTCATCGAGGAACAGATAGCCAATCTGGCCGTAGGTCCCCTTCTGCGCCTCGTCGAACGTGAGATCGCTGTTTACCAGCTCGAGCTCCCGGCCGAGTTCATCGAAGATTCTCTCCTGGTTCGATTCAAAGTCGAAAGCCCATAACTCCCACCACGGTGAGAATTGTCCAAATGCTTCTGTGCCTACTTCCCATACGCCGTCTTCGTGCAGCAGACCAGCCGTCAGGCAAGTCGCCGCGAAACCAAGTCACTGCACCAAACTACCATTCGACTTCGACGGTCTTAATCGAATCGTCGCGGTAGGCCACAACCCGCGCACGACCATGGTCGCCCGACCAGCTTAGATGCGATACTGAATAACGATACCCGTCCCCTGTCCGGGCTTTGGCGAGTTCGATCGCTTTCCTCGCTGTAGCTCCGCTTAGCGACAGACCGACCATCGCGCCAGTTCCGATCCCCAGGGCCGCGGCCAGTGCAAAAGCCAACCACGGCGGCCCCGACGTACAGCCCGGTTTAGCGTATGCCGCGACCACCGCCGGCGCTCGCAGTTGTCGGCACACCCAGAAGAGGAAGACGGTCACGCCAACCGCTGCGACCATGCCACCAATGGTCTCCACGGGACGGAGACAGAGCTCGATAAGCCCCAGGTCTAACGGGAACAGAAACGGAAATACCAGCAGAGCGACGCAGAAGGCGCCGACAAAGAACGCGGCCGCCCGAGTGACAAACCTCACGTACCAGGGATGGCCCCTCCAGAGGTAGATACCGGAGATGACGGCGAAGAGGTTGAAACTCGAGGAGTAGCTGATCTGGTGCGCGATGCAGTACATCATCACGCCAATGTCGATGGCACCGAAGACAATAAGTGCCACCCCAACCCGCTTCAGGACCTTGCGGCAGTCGTCGGTAGCTTGCGGCTTCAACGCGGTAGCCTAGTCAACCGACTTGCTGATACCTGCAGTGCGCGCCCACCAGAATACTTTCCGAAATCCCGTCGCGCCCAGGATCAGCCAAGTGGAAAGGGCCACTTCCGCAACGCAGTAGCTGATGTTCTGTCGCAGCGACGACGAGATTTCGCCAGACACATTGAGAGTTGACCCTAGAACGAAGGCATCAATCACAAGCGCAGGCAAGGAGGTACAAAGCAGCCAGAGTCCGATCACCGCGCAACCCATAGCCAACCACACATCCGAGGACGCCGGCGGAGGCCGTTCCTCAGACCGAAGCAAGTTGCGGGCAACGACCAGCGGGAAAAACCATAGCGCGAGGCTGACAGATAGCTCCACAACGAAGCCGATGACCGCGAACACGGTCATGCTCCAATCAACGCTTGGATTGCTGGCGAACACGATCTGATAGGCCTGGCCGGGCAAATGGTTCGCGAGCCACACCGCGAGCAGCCGAGATAGGACGGCGACAATTTGTTGCGGTGACACTGGAGCTCTCTGAGTCTTGTATCGTTATTGGCCGCGCGACTGCTCGGTGATCAGCACGCGAGCTGTGTCAAGGTCGGGCGCAGTGGCTCTGCTGTGGCGTGCGGCGGGCTGTGGATTCGAGCCGACACAATCTCCCCGTGCCTCGCGCCTTTGGTTAAGCTGGTCATAGCCTTCGGCGGATGTCGGCCAAGACCTCCGACGAGCGACGCCCGGGATTCTTGTCGAGCCCGTAAGCGTCCAGTCTGCGATCGAGCTCGGTGCGCTGAGTCGCTGTGAGCGGTAGCGCGATTCGGTCGGCGGCGATGCTGTCCCAAAGGTCTTCCACGAGCTTTATCCGCTCATCGAGCGGGAGTTCTTTGAGTTTCGGCAATCCAGCCTCCCGAGCGCGGTACGCCACCATCCTAAATCCGCGTTTCACAAGACTTCAAATCGAGCAGCCGCTAATGCGTACTCGCGCAGCTTTGGAGCAAGGGAACCGTTTTTTCCAAGAAAGCCTTGGATCAGCCCATCGGTATCAGGATGGTGAACGTGTCCTAATCCGTGAAGGGCGGCGACCTGGCAAGGCTCGGAAGGGATCTCGAGAATCCTCGCGAGAGTCTCGAACATCACGTCCTGCATCAAACGGTCCTCACCGCCCTTTGCGCGCGTGCGATTGCCGCAGTGCCAGGCATAAGCGAGAGAGTCCCACCACATGTTCGCTGCACTGTTGAGAGGCTCCTCAGCAAACAGGTCCGCAAACAGGCGGTACATCGCGCGTACGCAGCGCTCTCGAATATCGAACGGGACCTCTTGGTCCCATATGATGTTTGAGACGGAACAGTCGAGGACAGGACCATGTACTGCCCAAAAGCCCTGCTCCAGCTGATCCTTCGTAAAACGGGACAGCAGGAAGCGGGACGATGTGAAAAGGCGGGTGTAACAAGAAACAACGCGATAAGGGTCGTACTCCACTTCCACGTGGGCGTACCAATCCCTAGGCGCGACTTCGTGGTCGAAAAGGAAGTCCACGAACTGATCGAACGAGGCGCCTCGGAGGTCGTACTGCGAGTGCCCTTCCATGGAACCTAGACCTAAGAAGCGCGCCTGTGCTTGAGCGGCACGACGTTTCCGCCGGCACGCAGACCGTCGAGATAGTCGGCCCACGCCTGCATCATCTTTCGCCGCTCTGGCAGCCGCTGTGCCTTGTTGTACGCAGCCCGGACCTTGTTGCGCTCCGTGTGAGCGAGCTGCAGCTCGATCACATCGGGCGGGAACCCCTGCTCGTTGAGCAACGTGCTCGCCATGCTGCGGAAGCCGTGGCCGGTCTGTTCCTCGCTCGTGTACCCCATGCGCCTGAGCGCCGCATTGATCGTGTTATCGGACATCGGACGGTCGCGCGTGCGAAGCGACGGGAAGAGATACTTCCCTCCCCTGGCGAGCGGCTGAAGCTCGCGCAGGATCGCCAGCGCCTGGCGCGACAGCGGCACGAGGTGAGGGTCGCCCATCTTCATGCGCTCTCCCGGGATGCGCCATTCGGCGTTGACCAGGTCGAACTCGGTCCACTCGGCGGCGCGCAGCTCGCCCGGGCGCACGAAGACCAACGGAGCAAGCTTTAAAGCCAGCGCGGTCACCGGATGGCCGCTATAGCCGTGGATCGCCCGCATGAGCTCGCCCACGCGCACCGGATCGATGACCGACGCGAAGTTCTTGGATTTGACGGGCGCCAGCGCCCCTATCAGGTCCGCCGCGACGTCGTGCTGAGCTCGGCCGGTTGCGACCGCATAGCGGAAAACTCGCCCAGCCAGAGCGCGGACTCGATGAGCCGTCTCGTGCCGGCCGCGCGACTCGATGCGGCGGAGCGCGCTGAGCACCTCCTGGGCGGTGATCGCTGAGATCGGACGACTACCGATATAGGGGTACAGCCCGCTGTCGAGCCGCGCAGTGAGGATGGAGATCGTTTCCGGCGCCAGGGACTTGGTCTGAAGCTCGAGCCACTCCTTGGCCACGCCCTCGAAGGACTGCGCGAGCGCCGCGCGCTCCGCCTTTCGCTGGACGCTCGGGTCGATGCCGTCCGCGATGAGCCTCCGCGCGGCGTCGCGCTTCTCTCGCGCGCGCTTGAGTGTCACGTCCGGGTACGCGCCCAGCGAGATCAGTTTCTCGCGCCCGTTAACGCGGTACTTCAGCCGCCAGAGTCGACTGCCTGTGGGCATTACTAAGAGAAACAAACCGCGCTCGTCGGAGAGCTTGAAGGCTTTCTCGCGACTCTTAGCGCTGCGGACCCTGGTGTCGTTCAGCATGGTGACCTAACGCTCATCTACCCCCACGGGTCAAAATACCCCCAACGCCTACCCCCACGCAAATAGGGTCACCCAAGGACGCCCTCAGACAGCCTTTGACGGCTGTATATAATATATTCAATTACTTAAGTGAATCCTGAGGACGCAGAAGGTCGCGGGAAGACAACCCGGGACAGAGTTCTGGAGGCTAGGGTCGGAATCGAACCGGCGTAGACGGCTTTGCAGGCCGCTGCATGACCACTCTGCCACCTAGCCAAAAGGTGAGATCCGAGGCCGCGGGATCGACGCGCCGTCAGCACCACGTCCGAGCTTCGTGACCCGGCGCGGCTTTGGCTCCATCCTGCGGTAGCTCAAGCGTAACAAAAAGCCACCCGCGCCGTCGCCGCCCCCCGCGATCATACGCGCCGCGGCGCAGCGTGCGCAGGGCCTCCGTTGTAGCTCCCCTTCTCAGCGGGGTATAGACTTCGCCGGTCTGCAGACATGCAAGAGGGGATTTGCCATGGCTGACGTGACGCGGCGCGAGTTCCTGAAGGTAACTGGCGCTTCCTTGGCGGGCTCGAGCCTCGTGCTGCTCGGCTTCTCCCCCACCGCAGCGCTGGCCGAAGTACGCGAATTCAAGCTGGCGCGGGCCACCGAGACACGCAATACCTGTCCCTACTGTGCCGTGGCCTGTGGCGTTCTCATGTACAGCCTCGGCGATCGCTCGAAGAATGCCCGCTCGAGTA
>QHXE01000381.1 GCA_003222835.1 Acidobacteriota bacterium
TCGAACGAGAACCGATTGAACTGCCGGATGAATCGCCAAGCTGGTGTGTCGCTGAGCTGGGGGGCGAAGCCGCACTGACGGCGCTGCGTGAGTGGCGACCCGATCTGATTTACGCGCACGGACTCACTGATCCAGCGCTCGAAGCGGCCGCGATAAAAATTGCTCCGTCGATCTTTTTTGCTCACAACTATCATGGCAATTGCATCAGCGGCGCAAAAACGTTCAAGAGTCCGGTAGCCGTGCCTTGCAGCCGCCGCTTCGGGTGGCAGTGCCTCCTACATTTTTATCCTCATCGCTGCGGTGGTCTGAATCCGGTCACCACCTGGAGACAGTACCGACTTCAATCAAACCGGCATGAGGTGTTGCATCGCTACAACGCCATCGTCGTTTTCTCCGAGCATATGCAAAGAGAATATGCGAAGTATGGATTGAATCCCTACCTTGCGTACCCTGCTCCAGATAAAACGCAGTCGGATGAGTCGAGAGGTCAGTTGTCAATCACGCTGAGATTGAGCGAAAGTCGTACTGGCAACTGGTGTTCTTAGGCCGCATGGAATTCGTCAAAGGAGGACACGTATTCCTCGATGCGCTTACGCACCTTAACGGAGACATCGATCGCCCGATGCGCATAGTTTTCGCGGGCGATGGACCCGAGCGTCCTGCCTGGGAGCGCAAAGCCGAGCAAGTGCGACGACTCTGTCCGCGTTTGACCATAGACTTTACAAGTTGGATGAACGAGCGCGAAGTCGATCAACTGCTGGGCCATTCTGATTTGTTAGTGCTACCCAGCTTGTGGCCTGAGCCGTTTGGGCTCGCAGTAATTGAGGCGGGACGCCACGGTGTGCCGGTGGCGGCTTTTGCAGTCGGTGGGATTCCTCAGTGGTTGACTGATGGTGTCAATGGTTATTTAGCTCCGCAAATGCCGCCGACCGCGGCAGGCCTCGCAGAAGCGATCCGCAAGTGTCTAACCGATCCGGCAAATCATTCCAAACTCCGTCGCGGAGCTGTGCAAGTGGCAGCACGGTTTAACCTCGAAAACCACGTTCGAGTATTGGATGAAATCTTCGAACGCGTCGGCGCCGAGGGAAAGTTAGAAGAATGAAGAAGCGTTTGCGCATTCTTGTCGCCCACAATGTCCCGCGCCCGCGCACCGGTGGGATGAGCAGACTCATGGGTTTTATTCATGACTACATGATCAGTGAGGGACATTCGGTTGATTCTTTTTGTTCCGACGATGTACCTCGGAGATGGAGCGGACGAATAACACGTTTCACATTTCCTCTTCTGGCCCGTCAGCGCGCGGTCGAAGCTGCCCGCAGCGGCAATCCTTACGACCTAATTAATATTCACGAACCAAGCGCCGCGGCAATCTCAACCTTTAAGAAAGCTGCCGGCAATCCGTCCGTAGTAGTGACCAGCTATGGCATAGAGCGTCGCGCCTGGGAACTTTCGCTGGCAGAGCGTCAGTTTAGCCGCGGCGGACCTTCACTAAAAACCAGATTAATTTACCCGGCGACAATCCTTTGGCAGTCGCGCTGGGGTTTGGTAAGAGCAGACCATATCCTCTGCTCAAACTCGGAAGACAACGACTATTTAGTACAGCGACTGAAAATTTCTCCCGAAAAAATCACCCGAATGTTTTCGGGCGCCGATTCAACCTATGCAATGAATGTGACCCTTCGCGATTATACGTCCGCTAACCGATTGCTTTTCGCCGGGACTTGGATTAAGCGCAAAGGTATTGAAGACTTGGTACCCGCGTTTACTGCCCTCGCCTCGCTACATGCAAATCTGACGCTGACAATTTTGGC
This sequence comes from Acidobacteriota bacterium, assembly GCA_003222835.1. Next base: position 1,812 of record QHXE01000381.1, read on the forward strand.
TGCCGGCGTGTCAGAGGCCGAGGTTCGCTCAACTTTCCCTGAAGGGATTCGCTCAAGGGTCTTCTGCGCAAGCACGCAGAGCGAGATTGAAAATATTACCGTCTACTCAGCCTCGGACATTTACGTCTTGCCCAGTTTGTTTGAAGGAACTCCACTCACGTTAGTCGAAGCGATGATGAGCGGAATGCCGATAGTCACTTCGGCCACCTGCGGCATGAAGGATGTTATTAGACATGAAGAGAATGGTCTATTGGTCCCCACCCGTTCCCCGGAAAGGACTATGGCGGCGATTGAGCGGCTGCTGAACGATGCTCAACTGCGCGCGCGACTTGGTCGGGCGGCCCAACGGGAGGCAATGGAAAAATATAGTTGGGAGCGCGTCGCGGAACCGGTCTTGGAGGTTTATGAAAGATTGTGCAGTCGCCAAAATGGCCACAGCTAAGTGGCTAAGGTAAAGAGTAGTGACGTGAGAATTCCGAATCGATTACAGCTTATCCAACTTTCTCAAGCAAGATTTCGAGCAGGACGCGAGACTTGTCATGTCAGACAGTCGGCGACCGAATCCAGATCACCAAACCGTAAGAGCAATCTATCGTGATGGTCAGACAGCCAGAGGCGACTACGAAGCTACTGAATATGGTAGCCAGCAGTAGCGCTTATGAGGATTGGCACGCTCGCTATGAGATGGAGGGCGGCGCCAATACTCCATGGCATAAGATGGTGATCAAGCATCTACAACCAAGCCGCGATCTAATTGGGAAGAGAGTTTTAGAAATCGGGTGCGGGCTGGGTGGATTTGCTTGTTGGCTGGCGACCCAGGCAGAGCGCCCCGCACACATCGTTGCCGCCGACTTTGCGGTCACTGCCGTGCAGAAAGGCAGCGCCTTCGCGGTCGAACATAACGTTTCGGGCATTACTTGGGAGATTGCAGATATTCAGCACATCGCTCATCGAGACGCCACTTTCGACACTGTAATCTCCTGCGAAACCATCGAGCATGTTCAGTCGCCGCAGCACGCGTTGAGAGAACTGGCCCGCGTTCTACGTCCGGGAGGACGACTACTGCTAACCGCGCCAAACTATCTTGGACCGCTGGGAATGTACCGGGCCTACTTGCGACTTCGTGGTAGACGCTTTACAGAAGAAGGACAACCAATCAACAACTTTCTTCTCTTACCTTTGACCCGGTCATGGGTGGCGCAGACGGGTCTCCGCCTGCAAACCGTGGACGCTACCGGACATTATCTGCTATTGCCCGGAAGGCCGCCGGTCGAAATTTCAGCGATGAATAGACCAGAAAAGATGATGCGCTGGGTCGCGCACCATTCCCTAATAATTGCGGAAAAGCCAGGAGGCTAACCTGCTGCCCTCGCGATATTGAATCGATGGATGAATTGAACATAGCGCTGGTGGTCCATGATCTTCACAATCACGGAGGTCATAGCGCTTACGCCAAGATTCTCGCCGGCGCGTTTTCTCGGCGACACGCTGTGACTGTCTTCGCCAACCGTTGTGAGCAGCCATCGGACGCGCGCTGGCAGTTTCAGCGGGTGCGCGCCGTGCGGGCCAATGCCGTGACGACCGTTCGTAGTTTTCCGTTGGGTCTGCGCTTGCAGCGAAGACAACTGAGCAACTATGACATCCGGCATGCGCAGGGCTATTGCGGTGGCAACCCAAACGTGGTGACGGCCCACATCTGTGTGGCCGCGTATCTGGACTCCTTGCGCGGTGTCTCTTGGCGTCATCGTGTCGCCTTGCAATTGATGGCCAACGCCGAGTCGCGTTTCTATCGCCATTACCAAGGAAGGGTGATTGCTGTTTCGTCGAAGATAGCTCGTGAGCTGCGGGAGTTTTATCAGGTGGCCGGCTCGATCGACGTCATTCCTCACGGGGTCGATGCCGCGCGCTTCAACGACGATTGCCATGACCAACGCATCGCCGTGCGACGGCAATTGGGAATCGGGGATCATGAGACGATGATCCTTTATGTTGGCGATCTGACCAAGTCGCACGTCTACCTGAAAGAATTGGCCCAGGCTGCGCCGTGGGCGACCCTGGTAATCGTTACTTATTCTCAAGCCTATCGTTGGAAGAGCGGCAACGTGCGGATACTTTCGTCAACTCGCGACCTGGCGCCCTATTACGGGGCCGCAGATGCTTTCGTTTTTCCGACAACCTATGATGCTTTCGGGATGGTCTTACTCGAGGCAATGGCTTCGGGACTGCCGGTGTTCTCTTCAGATCGCGCGGGGGCTGCCGAGCTAATCCAATCGGGAAGGAACGGATTTGTTTTTGCGCTTGACCACTGGGTCGAAGCAACTATTGCCGGCCTGCAGAATCTCGCAACGCTTCGAGCCGTGGGTGACGAAGCCCGCAAAATAGCTCGCCGTAACGATTGGTCGAAGGTCGTTCGTGAAGTGGAACAAGTCTACTTCAACGTTGCCGCGCGCGGGGTCTTGGCTACCGAGGCAACTGTCGGTGCATACGGCTATTAGTGAGAACGTTAAAATTTACGCTGGTACTTCACGAGTGACTACCGTCGCGTTCGTAGTTAGCGGAAATCGAGAAAGCGCAATGGCCCTTCGCGCGCGGGAAATGGCCTCGCGACTGACCGCCGATTATAAAATTCACATCGTCTATCGTGGGCGGCAAAAGTTGCTCTCGGTCTTTAGCGTTTTCTTGTTCCTAACACGCCTTCGTCCCAACGTGATTTATGTCTTCGATATCTCATATACGGCGGTACTGAGCGCGGCTCTCTACAAATTGATCTTCCGCAAACGCTTGGTCATCGAAACCGGCGATGCGATTACCGAACTTGTTCGGTCTACCGGAAGCCGCGGCCGGTTGGGCCTCTGGTTGACTCAACTGCTCGAAAGTATCGCATTCCGTTTTGCTGACCGCGTTGTAGTGCGCGGAAGCTTTCACAAGAAATGGCTGTCGAAACGCGGAATCGACGCGGACGTAATTCAGGACGGAGTTGACGCGGACCGCTTCGCGCCGCAGGACGCCGGTGAACTGCGCAAACATTACGGTCTGGATGATGTGTTGACAGTCGGCATGATCGGATCTTCTGTCTGGAGCGAGAAACTGGGGATGTGCTACGGTTGGGATCTGATCGAAATGCTCCGTCTTCTCAAGGATCGGCCGGTTAAGGGTGTGATGATCGGAAGCGGTTCGGGCATCGCTCGACTCAAATCTCTCTGTTGTGATTATGGCATCGAAGACAAAATTCTCTTTCTTGGTCATGTCTTATATGGCGAATTACCGCGCCATCTGAATCTGATCGACATATGTCTGTCAACCCAAACCAACAACCTCGCCGGCCAGGTTCGAACCACGGGCAAGTTACCGCTCTACCTTGCGGCCGGACGTTACATTCTGGCCAGCAATGTCGGTGAAGCCGCAATCATTCTGGACGCGGAGATGTTGGTCGATTACCAAGGAACCAAGGACCAGAATTATCCCTTGCGATTGAGTCAACGAGTCCTCTCCGTTTTGGACCATCCCGAAAAACTCGAATGCGTCGCGCGGAATATAGCGCTAGCCAAGACCCGCTTTGACTACGCAATTCTCGCCGATCGCCTGAAGCAGATATTGCGGGCGATGGCAGTACCGGATGCGAGCAGGGCGCCTTGATCCATATCCAAAACATGGCGATTCCACAGCACCCCATTATGAACGGCCATTTTGCGAAGAAGCAGCTCTTCTCGCGCAGCGGGCTTATATCCTGGAGCCATCATCGCCGCTTCGAGATGGGCTTGAGGTTGGCGCGCCAATTCGCCGGCAAGCGAGTTCTGGATTATGGATGCGGAGATGGTAGTTTCCTGGCCCTGCTAATGCAGAGTCGCGCCCACCCCACCGCTGCCGTCGGCGTCGAAATAGAGCCACAAGTAGTGGCCGACTGTGGCGCGCGTTTCAGCACGCAAGAGGGACTGACTTTCATGCTTGAAGGCGAACTCAAAAAGCCGCAACATCGGGGCGCGTTCGATGCGGTGATATGCATGGAGGTCCTTGAGCATATGGTTGAGATTGAGCCACTGCTTGAAAACTTCGCTCGATTGCTCGGGTCCTCAGGCAAGCTTCTAATCAGTGTACCGATTGAAACGGGACCGCCGCTGTTGATGAAACAAGCGGCCCGTCGGTTTGCTGGTTGGCGTGGCATCGGTGATTATCCCGGCACTAGTTCGTACTCGATGGGCGAATTGGCAGCGAGCCTTTTCGCTAGCAGCAAGCGGCAGCACATCATCCGGCCAATCCACACGAGCGCTGAGGGGGTCCAGTTTCACGATCACAAGGGATTCAACTGGATGATGCTGCGCGAGATGCTGTGCCGCAAGTTTTATCTGGAAGAGACAAAGGCATCTCCCGTCGCGTGGCTTTCGCCTTTTCTCGCGAGCCAAGTCTGGTTCTTACTCCGGAAGAAAACTGGGGAAGTCAGTGCTTGAAACTAAGCAGAGCTGAGGTCGGAGTTTGATGGATCGATTGCGAGTTGCCATCGTCTGTGATTTTGTGGAAGAGGGTTGGCCCAGCATGGATTTGGTAGCGGAAATGTTGCTGGACCATCTGCGCAAGGATCATTCTGATGTGATTGCTGCGAAGCGGGTTTGCCCGCCGATGCGGCGACGCTTCACCCGCCATTCAGATGGAAAACGTTTCAACGCCGATCGCTTTATCAATCGCTTCTGGGACTATCCCCATTTCGCTCGTCGGCTGCTCTCCGAATTTGATTTGTTCCATGTCATCGATCATAGCTACGGACAACTGGTTCACGAGTTGCCTTCGGAAAGGACCGTAATCACGTGTCACGACCTGGACACGTTTCAGTGCCTCCTCGATCCTGCGCGCGAGCCCCGTTCAGTATTCTTCAGGAAGATGATGAACCGATCGCTAAGTGGATTTCGCCGCGCCGCACGGGTGACTTGCGACAGCGTCGCCACCCGCGCCCAGTTATTGACTCACGATCTGGTGCCCGCCGAACGCGCGGTTGTAGTTCCCAACGGCGTGCATCCCTCGTGCTCGCCCGATCCCCATCTCGCGGCTGATGCGCAGGTCGCGAAAATGCTCGGCGCCGGGACAAACGACCAGATCGATCTACTACACGTTGGCAGCACAATCCCCAGAAAGCGAATCGATGTTCTGCTCAAAGTATTCTCCGGAGTAAGAGAGGAGCTTCCGAGCGTTCGGCTATTGCATGTCGGAGGCGCGTTTACGCCGGAACAAAGTAAGCTCCTCACCGAACTGAGGCTGCATGAATCAGTTCTTGCGCTGCCCAAAGTAGGTAGAGATGTCCTGGCCGCCTTATATCGACGAGCGGCGCTGGTGCTCTTGCCGTCCGAGCGAGAGGGCTTTGGACTGCCGGTCGTCGAGGCAATGGCCTGCGGGACGCCGGTTGTAGCCAGCGATCTGGATGTGTTGCGGGAAGTCGGCGGAAGCGCGGTCACGTACTGTCCCGTCGGAGAGGTCGCGGCCTGGAGCAAGAGTGTGACTGAGATGCTCCGCTTGCGGTGTACAGATGAACGCCAATGGGATAAGCTCAGGACCGCCGGTATCATGCAAGCTGCAAAGTTCACCTGGTCCGAGTACGCATCAAGAATGGTCAATCTATATAAGTCACTTGCCACCTCGGGAGGCTCCCACTGATGGTCGCTGAAATTCGGCCCCAGACGGGCGCGCAAACGCCTGACCGGCTGAAGCTCTCGCTCGCACCGGCGCCTGCTTCTCGAGCAGCCGATCTCCGTGTTCTTCATATCGGCAAATACTATCCACCCTATCGCGGAGGAATGGAGAGCCATTTACAATGCCTTAGCGACGAACTAAACGGGATGGTCGACCTGAAGGTTATTGTGGCCAACGCCGAACGCCGAACGATGAAAGCCGTGATCGACGGCGTCAACGTCACCCGCGTGGGAAAGTTCTGCGAGATCAAATCTGCGCCAGTTTGTCCGGCTCTGGTGAGAGAGATACGAAGATCAAAAGCCGATATCGTTCATATTCACTGGCCGAATCCCACCGCAGTGCTTGCGTATCTGGCTAGCGGTCATCAAGGGCGGTTAGTCTTCACCTACCATAGCGACATCGTGCGACAACGAATGCTGGCCGTTGCTTTCACGCCCATCTTGCGCCACGCGTTGAAAAAGGCGGCGGCGATCATTGTCAGCAGCCCTAATTACATCGAAAGCTCCGACATCCTTTCTGAGTATCGATCCAAGTGCTACGTAATACCTTTCGGGATTTCGGTAGACCACTTCGACCAATACGATCAGAAGAAAGTGTGCAAAATTCGGGAGCGATATGGACCGCGGATCGTTCTAGGTGTTGGACGCATGGTCTATTACAAAGGCTTCGAGCATCTGGTGCGCGCGATGAAATTAGTCGATGGGCACCTAATCATAATCGGTAATGGACCACTGCGAGAGCATCTTGGACAGTTAGCATTGGAGTGTGGGGTGGCCGACAGAGTGGCGTTCCTGACCGAGGTAGACGACGTTCGTCCTTACTATCATGCCGCCGACGTTTTTGCTCTCTCATCTGTGATGCGGAGCGAGGCGTTTGGTATCGTTCAGCTCGAAGCGATGGCCTGCGGCAAACCAGTCATCAATACTCAACTCAATTCGGGCGTCACCTTTGTGTCTCCGCATGGCGTATCCGGACTGACCGTACCGCCGGCAGACTCCGGAGCGCTGGCTAACGCCATAAATCAACTTCTCGACCACCCGCATCGGCGCGCGGAACTTGGAACCAAGGCCAAAATGCGCGTTGCCAATCAGTTTACAGTAGAAAAAATGGTCCAACGCACCTTCCAACTATACCAACATATAGTGCGTCAGAACGGCGAGCGGTAGCGACCGGAACCCACCACGCGTCCCTGATATAAACCGAGTTCCTGGTGCTTTCCGAGGTGCCTTTATGATCCGGTCGCTACCGCTCTGGGTTCTGACACTACGAATGTGAAACGGGTTTCGCGAGAAAGCATTGCCAAAGCAATCGGGGCTCTCTCTTTTTACTCGCTGCTGGTCCTGATTGCGCTCGTGGCGATACCTTACGGAGCCTCAGAGCCTTGGTGGAAAGCTTTGTTTCAATGCATAGTATTCGCCCTTGCCGGATTATCTGTCATCGAGAGACTACTCTGGAATAAGCCAGGCAGTCCCGCCTACAGCCTGCTGTTACCCGCCTTTGCCTTAATCGCGTTCGCTTTTCTTCAAACCGTCCCGTGGTCTCACTACAGCCCGGCTGGAATCAATGATGTTGCCCGGACTATCAGTGCCGATGTGTCTCAGACGAGGCTCTTTATCAGCCAGTTCGGCGCGTTGGTGCTCGCCGGTGTGCTGCTCGTCGTGCACACAAAGAGCAAAAAGCGCCTGCGTCTTCTCGTGGAGATCATCATTGCTATTGGGTTGATTAGTGCCGCCTTCGCTCTTCTGCGACAAGCGACCCAAGAAAACGCCGGCTTCTTTTTGCCATATCTGCGGCCAGGTTTCGGTTATGCGCAGTTCATTAACCGGGATCATTTTGCATTCATGATTGAGATGGTCCTGGGCCTGACCCTTGGCATTGCTGTTTGCCGCGGCGTCCTTGGAACACGACTGGCGTTATATCTCATCGCGGCCGTCCCGATGTGGATTTCCCTCGTGCTGGTTAACTCGCGGGGTGCCATCTTGAGCATGCTCTGTCAGGTGCTAATTCTCGCCTGGCTATTAAGTTCAAGCCGTACCGCGCATCCGATGGAGGGCGAAGAAACACCAACGCTCCCTCGCATCTGGCTGTTTCGCAAGGCTCGATCACTCGCAGTTCGCGCCGTATTGGTAATCGCGTTGTTGGCAGCGGCAGTGGTTGGGGTAATCTTCGTGGGCGGCGATTCACTAGTCAGAAAGCTTGACGCGATTTCAATTGAGCTTGACCCCAAAATCGCTGAGTCGTACACGCTGCGATTGAATATTTGGCAGGCGACAAGAGAATTGATTAAGGCTCATCCGGTGGCCGGTGTCGGGTTTGGCGGCTATTGGATCGCGATCGCCAAATATCATCATTCGACTGGTGAGATCACGCCGCAAGAAGCGCATAGTGATTATCTCGAACTGGCGGCGAGTGGGGGTTTAGTTGGTCTTGCGATTGGAATCTGGTTGGTTGTGGCATTCATCCTAGCAGCGCGGCGAAAACTCCTTAGCGCGGATAATTACAACCGCGCGGTCACTCTAGGCGCTCTGGCGGGGATTGTAACGGTTGCGATTCATAGTCTGGTGGACTATGGACTTCACATAACAATCAACACTCTGCTCCTGATCGTCCTTGTCTCGATTGTTCTTATCAATGTTAAAGAAGAGCGCGTCGTTGGACGGTGAAATGAGGAGTTCGATCTATATCAGACTTTAGCCAGTCGCGACGTCTCCAGCTCGCTAGAGATCCGGCAGCAGTCAATCATTGGGATCCTCAAGGTTTCCGGTAATCAGTCGATCTCGGTCAATAGCACTAAAGCAATCGATGGCGCGTCTATTCTAAGTGGCGCCACAATCGTAACGCCAAATCAAGTCGGCGCCCGGGTCGTGCTCGGCTCGATTGCTACTCTTGACATTGCTCCTAATACGACGGTGGAGCCAGAGTTCGATCACAATGGCGCCATGAAAGTGACCCTCACGCAAGGTTGCGTGATTCTGCGCGCCGGTAAAGACACCGAGGGCGAAGTCGTAACGTCAAGAGGAATCGCAGGTAAAACAAATTCGAGTGAAGACGGGCCACTCGAGGTTTGCTTTCCACAGGGTGCTTGGCCTGGATTAGGAATAGAACAAAATCACGACGTTGGCTTGTTTTATTTTGCCAGACTCGCTGCTTTTGAAGTGATCGGCGGTCGCCTGAGAACGAACCTGTCTGTTGGTCTGGACGAGCGTGGTAGTAATCCCGGCCCATCCTCCCCATAACTGTTAGCGAACGAAATCGATCTGTGGGCTAATGTCATTCGCTGCTGAAAAGGCGACGCCGCTATTGGACGAGGGAAGGAAGGAAGGCAGATCTGCCTTCCTTCCGCGCTTTATCGGCGGAGTCGCGGTGCTGGCGATTCTTCCTCTGGCAATTTGGTGGGCCGGGCGTTCCGGACTTGTTAGTCTCCTCACGATCTATGCAGCCAAGACTAATCAGGTTGCAGCAGCAGATGCTGCCTTAAGACTAAGCCCGAATGATCCCGACGCGCATCTTGTGCGCGGAGCCATTCTCGAAGCGAACAGCGTATCGGCAGCGGTCGAAGAGTATAAGCAAGCTGCACGCGTGCGTCCCGAAGATTATCTCCTGTGGTTAAGCCTCGCGCGCGCGCAAGAGTTAAATGGCGATGTCGGCGGCGCGATTGCCGCAGCAAGCCAAGGAGTGCGCCTGGCGCCTTACTACGCAAGGCCTCACTGGCTACTGGGAAATATTCTCGTGCGATCCGGACAAGCCGCCGAGGGCTTTAGTGAGCTACGGCTGGCGGGAGAGAGTGATACCGGATTACTGCCCGCGATAATTGATTTGGAATGGCAGTTATCAGGAGGCGATGCTGAATTCGTTAAGCGCGCGATTCATCCTGATTCGCCAGAGTCCTTTAAAGCGCTGGCTGACTACTTCAGAAAGCATGGCAAGGCGAACGACGCTATTGAAATGTTCCGCGCAGCCGCCACGGCCGCCGAACAAGAGCGACGACAATACCTTCAGGAATTGATTTCCGCGAAAAGCTTCAAAGAAGCTGCTTTGCTCTGGTCAATAGATCATGCTCCGCCCGGGATCGGCCAACTGAACGATCCTGGTTTCGAACGACCGAGCAATCTGGACGAACCAGGCTTCGGCTGGCGCAGAGACAACAAAGCCGAGTCTTTAACACTCTCTCTTGATACAAATACTCCCCGAGAAGGCCGTTTCAGTTTGCGAGTCGACTTCAACGGCGTTTCCGATCCTGGCGCCGCAATCATTTCACAGCTCATTCTGGTTGAGCCGCGTGCACACTACGAGCTACGATTCGCCGCTCGCACCGAGGGAATTGTCTCTGGCGGCTTGCCTTATGTCGTCGTGTTCGATGCTGGCAGCAACAATGTACTCGGCCAGACCAGCGCATTTACGAAAGCAAAAACTGATTGGCAGGACTACGTAATCGATTTTCAGGGCGGCGAAAGCACAAGCACAGTACAATTGGTTCTACGCCGCCAGCCGTGCAGCTCATCGTCTTGTCCAGTCTTTGGCCACCTATGGTTGGATAACGTTTCGCTTCAGAAATTGTAAACCGAGATCGCCGTGGCTTCGCAGAGAATGTGTGTTTCGAGTTGGGAACGACGGGAGACTAATCATTCACACCGCAAGCTCTACATTGTTCGCATAAAGTGGCGCGAGAGTTCTAATGAGATTCACTTCATCCACGAAGTGAGGGTTCTCCACAACCTGATTTGGCTTTGGCCGAATCAATTCCTTTCGCGTGAATACCGAAAAGCAATCCACCAGAAATTCATTAAACCAATTAATCAACTCCTGGCTGGCGCATTGTAACCCCGCTTTGTCACAGGACATCTCAAACAGCTTGGCCGTCATACTCTCCGCGCGCCAGGACTGAAGATCGATTATCTTACCTTGTGAGGCGGGCGGCGCCTGTTTGGCACGAGCAACTAACTCGGCATACATTCCCAAATTTGAATGATGAACAAAGCCGGTGCCTTTCAATTTGAGTTTCCTGCCAAGTTGAATCAAGTAAGCTTCAAGCACGTCGGCTTCTGCATGAACCAAAGAATCGAGGCTGAAGACAAAGTCAACCGATTTGTCGGCGATCATTTCCAACGACCTACCGTCATTGACGTGGTAGGTAATATGAGAACTGGATGAGAATCTCCTTCTACAGGCTTCAATGCACTTTTCGGAAAGATCGACCAGTATCAACTTATCGCAATAATCTTTCAGATAATGCGTCCATCTTCCGAATCCGGGAGCAATTTCCAGGATTGTGCCATTCGGCAGAAAGCCGTGAATGCGCGGGAAGATAGTCCCAAACCACTCAGCCTCTGGTCCACCCCACGCCGCGGACCATTCATTCCCTTCCTGGGTCCAATCATAGGATTGATCCCAGACCCGCAAGTTCTCTTCCACAGAAGGCATGCAACACCTCTACTTCTTTCTGTATTTATCCACTTGGATCCGAGACACAATATCGCCCTCGCGTTTTAGTCTTCCCACCTTCGCGATTCGAACATTAGGGGTCAACGTGAACACGATCGCTTGATCCGCATCGTTCAAGACCATTAGTATCCAATGAGGACGATTGAAAAGCTAGCGGAGACTCCCGACGCGTCGATGACTTATGGTCCGCTAACGTTTACCATTTTCTGGTATGGAGCGCGCGGACAAAGTCGGTTTCTGTTTATTAAAGGCTTAAGGCTGGTAGACTTCTAATGCCAAATGATTTTGCTTACAATCTGGCGTCGCAGGCAAAATCTCGATGGCGCGGCGATGAACCGGATGCAGGACTAACCTGGGGCCGCGTCATGACGGGCGACTCGTTTTTTGATGAGGTCGAAAAGCACTTCCGGTTCACAGCTTACACCCGCATTCTTGAGATTGGACCAGGCTATGGTCGATTGCTCAAAACACTGTTGGATCGTGGGCATCCGTTTGCCAGTTTTTGTGGCGTCGATCTCTCAGAGACTCGCGTAGATAAGCTGCGCCGACAGTTTGAAGATGATCGCATCCGTTTCGAGATTGGTGACTGCTCCCAATTCCAGCTCTCCCAATCTTTTGATATTGGTCTGTGCTCAGCGACTTTCGAACATCTGTACCCGTCAATCGAACAGACGTTGGTCAATCTGCGCGCGCAGATAGATCTGAAAGGCACGCTGTTCGTAGATTTTATTATGCATGACGAAGACTTTTCTCTATCGCGAGCCTATTTTGAGGAGAAGTCTATTGGCGGTGCATATATCCGGATATATTCTTTGCGGGAATTGGAACAGCTTTTCGATCAAGCAGGGTTCACTATTCAAGCGGCGAATCCGTTAGTTCTGGGCACTGGGTTCCAAGGTGAGACTATAAGGCGCATGCTCATCTGCGCCAGCGCGCGGTATTCGCGGCGCATCCCAAAACAGTGACCGTGATTCTATTAGCGCACTATTATTGAACTAGAGTTTGGAATCAGGAGCTGCGTATGTTTGATCCCTATCGAGACCCGGTGCAAGTGCCGCAATTTCGCAGCAGATTTGGCGGATTGTGGACTGATCTGAACAACGCCATCGAGTTGATTGAAGGAAAGCTCGAACTCGGAAGGATCAACGAGGAAGAAGCTCAACTACTACGCTTCTTCGTTGAAAACGGTTATGTCGTTCTGCGGGGCAGCGTAAACGAAGAAGCGATTGATGAGTTCAATGAAGATATTGAAAGAATGGCGAAGGACCCTCCTTTAGAAGCATGGGTCACCTGCTTCGAAGACGGTCGCTGGGGCGCGCGTCAAATGAAGCCCGGTGATACGAACGAGGCAGACAAAGGCGTCAAACTGTTGGATGTTTACACGTACACGCAGTCAGCTCGGCGTGTGATCTTTGCGCCTTCTACTATGCGCTTCATCAAACTGGTATTTGAGCGACCTGTCTTAGCGCACCAGAGCCTATTCTTCTTTAAAGGATCGCAACAACCCATCCATCAGGACACGGTGTTCGTGCGGGTTAGTTCGCCGATGGAACTGGTCGCCTCATGGACCGCGCTCGAAGACATTCAACCCGGTAGCGGCGAACTCGTCTACTATCCGGGCAGTCATCTGTTTCCTGAATTTCTCTTCGGCGGTAAGCATAAATGGATCTTCCCGGGATGCAACGATCTTGATAGCTATTATGCGCAACTGCATGCTACTGCTCAGGCGCGAAACATTTCAAGAACAAAATTTCTTGGAAAGAAAGGCGATGTTTTTATCTGGAGCGCAGATCTGGCTCACGGCGGCTGCGAAATAGAAGACCCTGCCAAAACGCGACGCAGCATCGCAGCCCATTATTGTCCCATCAATACTTACCCGATGTACCGTCATTATGTGGGGGCCAGCGACGTAGTAAAGGCGGAGGAGGGCGTGTACTACACCTCAGAGAAGAAGACTCGGTGGTGATACGCGGATGCTGATAACTAAACGGAAATATATGCAATGAGCTTTTGCCTGAAATCATCATTTTCCAGGAGCAATTCTTCCGGGTCCTCGACGCCTTGATGTCTTAACGATTGAATGAAAGCTCTCATGGCCCAGAAGACTTTGTCGTTTCCCTGAAGGTTAATTGATTCATAAAGCGTAACCAGATCTTGCATACTCTTTTCCGGATCCGAGCTATTAAAAATTTGCTTTCCCTCGAAGCGATGAAGATTTGCTGCCATCACCCAGCAAATATCGAATAACATCCACGCTCGATTGCTGTTAATCGTATTAGCTTCGTGTACTCGATATTTAAGGAGCGGCTTTGGAATAAGTCTGCACTTGGCACAACTGGCGGCTCGCAGCAGGAAGTCCCAGTCGTGAGCAAAACGCAGGTTCCTCACGCCGCCAATCTTATGGTAAAGACTACGTCGCATTAGAATGTTACTGGTAGACGCGACAAAATTCCCTCTTAACAGGTTTAAGCCGAAATCATCGGTTTGCTCGAAGCTCAATTCAGGATGGTCAATTGGCCACGGCTCTAGATTATGCCAACCTTCTTTTATGGCAAGCTGTTGCCCGCCGGCGTCAATGACTTCGATCCAGGTTGAAAGCAACTCCAGCTCCGGATCCTTTCGAAACTCCACCATTAACTCTCGAATTCGATCGGGATGAAACGCATCGTCTGAGTTTAGGATTGCGAGATATTCACCAGACGCCAATCCCAACCCTCGATTGATGGCGACATGCGCGCCCTGATTCTCCTGGCGATAAAAGCTGAAGCGCGAGTCCTTTACCTTCATCAGATAATTAACCGTGTCGTCGGTCGAGCCATCATCGACTACTATGACTTCAATCTGATCATAGGTTTGCCCCAAAGCGCTTTCTATCGCGCTTCTTATGTACTGAGCGTGGTTGTAGCTGGGGATCACTATTGAGACCAGGTTTGAATCATCTATTGTCTTCATTTGCTGCTTTGGTGCGGATTCATTTTTCGCGCGCTCCCAACTCTCTGCATACTGTTGCGCGACCTTTTCTCCGGAAAAGCGGCTGCGGACGGTTTCAGCGTTAGTGCGCGCGTTCATTCGGTAGGTCTTCAATCCTGCGAGCCAGTCTTCATATCCTCGCTCCAGACAATCGATGTCGCCTATTTCCGAAATGACGAGACCAGCGCCGTATTCATCGAGCATCAGCTTTACATCTCCGACATCAGTAGACAGGACCGGAACGCCCATGCAAAGCGCTTCGAGAATTACGATCGGCATTCCTTCAAACTCGGAGGTCAGAATCAAACCCGAAGCTATTAAGAACACTTCAGCCATGTTCTCAACGAAAGGAATGCGACGCAGATTTTTCAAGTCGCGTGCGCGAATAAACTCATCGACCACGGGCGCCAGGTCGCCGTCACCGACCATTACGAACAATGCATCGTCGCCTGCCTGCTGTCTTTTCAAAGCAAGTTGCAAAAAATCGATTGGCCGCTTTTGGCCGGTAAGCCGGCCCGCGAACACAAAATTTCTCCGCAGTTCGTCAAGATCGAACTTCTTGAAATACTCGCGGCGGTCGGTCTCGGAATAGACTGACGGATTAAAGCGATGAGTGTCCACGGCGTGATATATCACGTCCACTCGCTCAGTATCCATGCGGAACCGCTCAATAAACCTATCGTGAATCTTCTTGTTTATCGCGATGAAGCGGTCGAATGACTGGACACCCGGCTCGCGATAGCGAAGAATCCATCCCCGGGTCGTGTCATAGACCTGCTGGTCGACAATGGGAATATCCTTGAACAGCTCGCGGATTTTCATGGCGTTGTCGGCGAACCACGGGGAGCCGTTGGTGGTCCAGATCAAATCCGGCTGGTACGTCTGCTTCAGATCACTCAGCATGTCGAGATACTTTTCGTATGGAGCCAGCTCGCCGAGATCATAAACTGCCTCGGTAATATCCTTGAGCTGATGATGAAGACTGCCCTGACTCTTATGCGGCCTCTCCATGGTGATCACGACGAAGTGATAGCGATCCTGGAGATGCCGCATCGCTTCAATCGCGTTTCGCTCCGCGCCGCCGACAACCCACAGCATGGGCCAGACAAAAACCAGCGGCTTCTGCTTATTGAACGTGGGAATAAATCCTGTCGTTGGGGCGACTGGAGCGCAAGCGTCTCGCTGGCAAATCACCTGCGCATTAAGTTCCGGAATAGATTCGGTTGTAGGATCGATTGGTCGAATTCGGCGCGCTTCAATACTGAGCAAAGGGTCTCGAGGCGGCCAGCACGGATCGGGCATCCAGGTCACTGAATGTTCTCGGAAAAGCTCCTCAACATTCATTTGGGTCACGGCGTGATCGTAAGGCAACAGCCGCAGAATCTTGCCCGTCGCCTCTTCTTTCCCTTGGCCTTCGGGAAACTCCAGACCCAGCTCTTTGGAAAATATCGTGTGATTTCTAATCGAAGAAACTGCTACCGATGGAAACTGTGCAAGCGAAGCGGAAACGATTAGGAAATCGTTCGGCAAATGTCTTAAAGAGAGCAGGACGTTTCTGAGCTGGTTATCAGTTATCCTGTGCCCCCAATTGTCAGGCGCGTATAGGTAGTCTGCAGGTAAAGATTCAAAAGAAACTCTCTCTGTGCCGGATGAGGATAAGACCTTGAAGCCTCTTATTCGCGATTCTACAATGAAACAGTGTTGACTGCCGAACTGAGCAAAGAAAGACTCTCGCTCCTCCTTTGAGGGCAAACAGATTCTCCGAAGTACAAGCCCCAGGCTCATGTCTCGCCTCGGTTTGCTTTGTAATTCATGCGCTCTAAGCATTAATTAATAAAGAAGGAGTTTGGTTCCGTGATTAGCTAATCGAGCGGCGTATCTTCAAAGCTTAAAAACTGCCAGACGCGCACTATCTCTACGAAGGAACGGAGACCGCCACAATTGTGCTGCGCGCTCCTCGCCGCCAAGTTGAGTAGCCGCAGCACTGAGATCCTTTGCCGTCATGACGTTCATCTGCTCATCTTGCCAGGGATGGTCGTCGCTTTGTTGTGCATTGCACCGCGCCATCCCCCTTGAGCACCAGCAAAACCAAACACGCAACAGCGGTCAGAACGGCCACGGCAATAGCTAACTTTACGGGTGTTTCGTTATAGTAAAACTCAACGATGTGCTCGCCCGGCGGCACCACCACGCCGCGCATTGCAACGTTAGTCGCATACAAGACCGTTGGCCTTCTGTCAACGACTGCGCGCCAGGTTGGGTGGTACACATCGGGAAGAACCACAAATCCCTGTTCGCGAGTTCTCACCTTGATCTTGACCTTTGTTGGCTCGTAACCGATGATAGCCGCCTGATCGCTTGGATGCGGCGCGCCCAAAGATATAGGCGCGTCGCTTTCTACCACGGCTGTTTGGCGCAAATCTACGCTCCTATTTGTAGACGTTAATGAGGCGATGGGGACACCTTCATGCAGACGATCAAGCTTTTGCAGGTCTGTGCTCCCATTTGTAAGAACTGTCAATGCCGTATTGATATCGTTTGACGGAACACACTGGACGTTATGGACCAGCCAGGTTCGCGGAAAAGCTTTGGTATTCTGATACAACAGTAAACCGTTCGAATAAATAAGGACCAAATCGCTTCCCTCCGGATTTAGGTGAAGCACCGGATCGATCCACTGATAACTAGAATTTTGCCCAGCTTTCGCTTGAAAGCTGATTTCGAC
>QHXE01000851.1 GCA_003222835.1 Acidobacteriota bacterium
GTAATCGCCTGACGCGCGGGAAACGTCCACAAACTATGTCGCTTGACGAGGGCGCGCACCTTCACACTCCCCTTAGTGATCCGCAGACGGCAATCGAAACAGACGAACTGACAAAGGCAGTGTTTATGGCGATCAAGAAACTGTCTTTGAACGAGCGCATGGTCGTCGTGCTCTTCTATGTCAAAGAATATTCTCAAAGCGAGATCAGCGCGTTCTTAGACGTCCCGTTGACGACTGTTGCCAAGCGTCTCTATTCAGCGAAGGCGCGCCTGAGGGCCATGATGCTGGACGAGTTCAAAAATGATCTCACCGCCCACCGTCCATCGCGTAACAAGAGCTTCGCGGAA
>QHXE01000852.1 GCA_003222835.1 Acidobacteriota bacterium
TAGACCTCACCCATTCCGCCCACGCCGATTTTCGAGACGATGCGGTAATGCGACAGTGTGGTGTTGGTCAATAAGCCATCCATATTTGCCTTCAGATCAATTCGGAAAGCCGATTCGCCTCACCAACTCCGGAAAGCGCGGGTCGTCGCGCAGCGGTTTCATGAAGGGATCGATTTTCACGAAGCCAAAAAATTGATCGGCTTTGTCGACTGCTTCGTTGAGTGCTGCAAAGGCTCGATCCTTGTCTCCCGTTTCCGCGTAAAAACCTGCCATGGTGTAAGGAGTCATTTTCATCGGCGCATGCTCCACCGTCACTGCGTGCAAAAGCCCCTGCCATCCGCCTTTAGCAAAACTCTCTCTGATCAACTTTGCGGCTTCAGTTTCGTCTCGCAATTCTTTGCTCTTCGCAAGTTCTTCGACCGCCTGTGCATAGTTACTCTTAAAGCGATAAACGCTGTAGAGATAGAAATGCGAAAACCAGAAATCCGGCGCCAACTCAACCCCCTTTTTCAGTTGCGCTTCGCTCTCGTCGATTCGCCCGGAATAGAAAAGAGACAAGGCATAATTAATGTTGGCCGCGGTGGACAAAGGTTCAATCTCCAATGCCCGCTGGTCCTCGGCGAGCGCTTCCTCAAATTTGCCAAGGCACGTCAGTCTAAGACCGTTCAGGCGATGAGCGTCAGTTGAATTTGGATTAGCCGCGAGCGCCAGTTGGCTTTCGCGTTCCCAACCAGCAAAATCATGGTCAGAAAGAAACTTGAGCAGGCCGAGCAGGATGTGCGGTTCGGCCAGGGTGCTATCCAGTTCGCTTGCCTTTAAGGAAAACTCGCGCGCTTTGGGAAATGTCTCGCTGGCCGGCTCATCGCCATAAATCGTGAGGTAGGCATAACTGATCCCCATCGCGGCATAGGCAATGGCGTAATTTGGATCGATACTGACAGCCTGCTGGAAACAGTCTATAGCTTTTCGCGAGTCCTTCGGGGTGCGCTTGTTGGCGTAAAAGCGACCCTGCAAGTAAAGCTTGTAGGCGTCCGCGTTCTGCGTGTAGTTCTTGGTTAACTTCTGCTCATCCGCCCCTGACAATTTGATTTTGAGTTTGCTGGAAACGTCGCGGGCGATGTCGCTCTGCAAAGAAACCAGGTCGGTCTGTTTACGATTGTATTGCTCGCTCCAAATTACGTTTTCGGTCTGGACATCGACTAATTCCAGATTGAGCGTCAAGTCGTCGCCACGCTGAGCGACGCGGCCATTCAAAACGGCCTGTACATTCAATTCCTGGCCGACAGTTTTCGGGCTGGTTTCTTTGCCTTTGTAACGAAAGACTGAACTACGGGCTTTAACATTTAGATTGGGCATTTGCGATAGGGACGTAATCAGCGTTTCGGTCATCCCATCTGAAAGATACTCAACCTCGGCCTTACCGCTTTCATTCACGAAGGGCATCACGGCGATCGATTTGATCGTCGCCGCTGCGTTGCGCCCACGCAGATAGAAACCGGTGGCCGCAATCGCAGCGCCGAGCACAAGCAAGACAACTGCCGCCGCGAATTTGTGCTGTTTGATTCGGGTGACGACGTATTCGGCGCTGGAAGTAGGGGAAACCTTGGCGTTATTTGTTGTCGCTCCGTTAGGCGGCGAAACTTCTGTACTCGCAGGCGAGGCGCCGCCACTCGTGCTGCGAAATGCGGGCGCGACGGTGCGCTCAATTTCAGCATCGACGTCGAGTTTGCGGCGGAGGTTGCGCAGATCGATGAGCAAGTCTTTCGCAGTTTGATAGCGTTCGTTCTTATTCTTAGCCAGGCACTTGGCCACAATCTCGTCCAAACGATCCGGCACGCCTTCGACCAGCGTGGCCAGTGACGGGGCTTCGGTCTCCTGGATGGCGATGATCTGCCGGTGAATATCTTTTCCCTCAAAAGGCACGCAGCCGGCCAGCATTTCGTAAAGCAGAACCCCGAAACTCCAGATGTCTGTGCGTTGATCTATCCCACGGCCGATGGATTGCTCCGGAGACATATAAGTGACCGTGCCCATCACCAGGCCGGGCTCAGTTTGCACAAATACTTTGGTGCCGGCTTCTGAATCAATCTCTTTGCTGGACGAAGGCGCTGCCAGTTTCGCGAGTCCAAAGTCGAGTACTTTAACGATCTGATCGCGACGGACCATGACATTTTCGGGCTTGAGGTCGCGGTGCGTAACGCCGGCTTCGTGCGCCGCATTGAGCGCGGCGACTATCTGAATGGCGAGGTCCAGGATGTCG
>QHXE01000853.1 GCA_003222835.1 Acidobacteriota bacterium
TGATAGACCACCTCGTGCACAGCGCGGATCTGAAGGTCATTGCGCGCACTTCATCGTTCCAGTTCAAGGGCAAGAACCCGGACGTGCGCTCGATCGCTCGCACGCTCGGGGTGACGCACCTGCTGGAAGGCAGCGTTCGCAAGGACGGACAGCAGCTACGCATCACCGCGCAGCTGGTTCGCGGCACAGACGGCGTGCAACTGTGGTCGCAGATCTACGATCGCAACTTCGTCGACATTTTCAAGGTCCAGGACGAGATCTCAGAGAAGGTTTCCCAGGCCCTGCGAGTGGCTTTGCGGAACGGCCATGGGGCTGGGAACCGGGAGCCTGATGTCCGGGCCTACAACCTCGTTTTGGAGGGAAACTACTTAAAGGCACGCAGGACCCTGCGCGATGTCGAGAAAGCCGCCCAGCTCTACCAACAGGCGATCGACATCAGTCCCGATTACGCGCTGGCGTGGGCACGTCTGGCGAGCGCCTACCTGTACGAGGAAGTTCTAAAGGGACCACCATCGGAGGACCAGAACAGGCGAGTTCTCGATGCGCTGGACCGCGCCGTCCAGCTAGACCCGAATCTCGTCTGGGCGTATTACACGCGAGGCGGATTCGAATTGAACGTTACCTGGAATTGGGAAGCTGCACAGGCGGACGCGGAACGCATGCGCGAAATAGACCCCCGATCTGACTTGTTGCCAGGCGCTTTCGGTGACCTCGCAATCCTGTTCGGGGAGGTCAACCGGGCCGTAGAGTTGTACCGAGATAAAGTCGACCGGAATCCGCTCGACCCGAACACCCTGGACTCGCTCGGCGTCGCACTCTGCGCGTCCAACCGGCTTCAGCAATGCCTCGAGACCCGCCTGAAGGTGCTTCATTTGCATCCAGAGTTCGACGGGGTTAATAGCTCGATTGGCATGGCTCGCCTGTACCTCGGCCAATTCGCCGCAGCACTCGCAGCGATGCAACGGGAGCCCAACGAGGACTACAGACTGCGCGGTTTCGCGATCGCTTACTCGGCATTGGATCGGCCCACCGAGTCGGATGCCGCGCTGAATTCACTGACAGGGAAATTCGCTGCGACAGACGCCTACGGAATCGCCGAGGTGCACGCATACAGAGGAGAGCTCGATGATGCTCTCCGGTGGCTCGATCGCGCCTATCGACAACACGACGCCGGAATGCTCTACCTCAAGACTGATCCCCTGCTGCGCAATCTGCACGGCGACCCGAGATTTCAGGCATTGCTGACCCGCATGAGGTTGACCGGCCTGCGGTAATCGATGAGCGCGAGTTGTCCGGGGTTGAGATTCAAGCAGCATCTCTGGTGTTTCAATTTGATCAAACGAGGATTGAAATATGGCATCGAAGAGAACAGTCACGAGAACAACAACGGTAAAACGCGAGAAAGCGAAAGCCGCCCTTAGGCTTGCAAAGAGAGCTCAAGACGAGCTCGACAAGCTGCTAAAGCGCGATCAGGCCGGAACGATCAGTCGGGAGGAATTGGAGACGGAGTTGAAGGAAATATACGAGAACCTGAAACGGATGCACATGTTCATACTCGCCTCCTTGTAGCCCACTAGTAATCCGGACCTTGCGGATGGGCCGAGAATCATGAAGCTGAAGAGCGCATCCTGTCAGATCGCATACTGGGAGGGCGGCAAGCTGCGGATCGCGAATTACCTCACCAGAAGGACGTTCTCAGCAAATCCGGCAACCCTGGACGTGATCCGTTTCTTCTTCACCCCGCGAACGATCCGGGAGGCGCTCTTCGAGTTCCGCGCCTACAGCCGAGAGAGCGTCGCAAGAGCGATACTGCAGCTGATCGATGCCCAGCTCCTGCTCGAGTACGGCTCGGCAGAATGGGAGCGGGATGAACTGGTCGGGACCTCATGGAGACCCTGGCTTCCGGAAGGCGGGTTTCACTTCATGACAAAGGACACCCCGTACGTCCCCTGGGAGTGGCCCATCGAGAAGAAAATGAAGACACTCCCGACAACTCCGGCCCCGCCTCAGTTCAAAACGATTCGCGGCGCCGATGCCCTCCGGCTGCCCCAGCATGAAATAGCGAGTGACACTTTCTTCGAGACGCTGCACGCCAGGAGGACTCACAGAGAGTTCGCGAAAGGGAAGGTATCTCTGGAGAACGTCTCGAAGCTGCTGCAAACGACGTGGGGTGTCCAGGGATACATCCAGACGAATGTATTCGGAAGGCTTCCGTACAAGACGAGCCCTTCCGGCGGTGCCCGACACCCCGGCGAGGTATATCTGATGGCGATCAGCGTGGACGGGCTCGAGAGGGGGATGTATCACTACCAGGCCAGGGAGCACCGTTTGGCAAGGCTCCCTGCCAAAGTAAGTCCGCGCCTGGCGAGTGCGTATTGTGCGGGTCAGCCCTATTTTGCCGGGGCGGCGGCTCTGTTCATCATGACAGCGGTTTTCGCCAGGACCATGTGGAAGTACGGTAGAGCTCGGGCGTATCGGGTTGTTCTGCTCGA
>QHXE01000854.1 GCA_003222835.1 Acidobacteriota bacterium
CGAGTTCCGGCGTTGACGGCGGCGGCGATTCCGCGCGTGCGGGTTCACCAATCATAGGACGGGTCGAGACCAGCAAGCCGGCCATACCTAACCGGGAAAGAAATATACGCCGCGTCGATTTTCCGAATCGGGAACCGCCTTCCAATTCAGATTTTTCTCTTTTCTGGTTTTGGTCGGACATCGAAATCCTATCAACAATAACACTATGTCTCAGACAATGGGTAAGGCCAGGCTAAACGAGAAATACATCGCACCCCTTGCGAAGTAACGCGTACTCCCTCTTTCGAGATATGCGCTCTGATTGGCGCGCTCATATTAGTTGGTCCGGCGTGATTGGCAGATCGCGCACTCGTTTTCCAGTTGCGTTAAAAACTGCATTTGCGACTGCAGCCGGGGCGCCGACGATGCCAATTTCGCCAATGCCCCGCGCGCCGAGGTCGGGCATGTGCGGATCAGGTTCGTTGATGAAATCAATGTCGAATTCCGGAGTGTCCGCATGCACTGCTACCTGGTATTCGGCAAGATTCGGGTTAACGATGCGGCCGGTCTTCTCATCGGGAACCGTGGCTTCCATCAAAGCGGTGCTGAATCCAAATAACATCCCGCCCAGGATCTGGCTTCGCGCCAGGCGCGGATTAATCATGCGGCCCATGTCATACACACCTACCGCGCGCTTGACCCGCACCTGCCCAAGAGTATCGACATGCACCTCGACGAAAATCGCGCCGTAGGAAAAAAACGAATTTTTTTCTCGTTCTTCCTTGTTCGGTTCTGAATTGAACTCGGCTTGAATTTGTTCCTGACCAGCGCGCTCGAACAAATTGGTCAGCTGCGTCGAGTCGTTAGGCCAGTTTCCAGCAATATCGACAACTTTCTTTTTTAAGTCGCGGCACGCGCCCATCACCGCTGGTGCCACGCTTGCCGTGAGCCAAGACCCGCCGTTATTGGGCGCTTCGGGAAATTGCGAGTCGCCAAGCTCGAATCGGATTCTGTCGACCGGAATACCCAGCGTGTCCGCCGCGAATTGCGACATCCCAGTGTAGGTGCCCGTGCCGATCTCATGCGTCGCGCTGCGCACGACAACTGTTCCATCTTTATTCAGGATCGCTGTCGCGCCCGCCTTTTGCTGCCCAGCCGGATAAATCGCCGTCGCCATTCCGAAGCCGATTTGCGATCCCTCGGCCGCTCGCATTGAACCCGGCTTCTTATTCCGATTTGACCAGCCAAATTTCTCCGCGCCTCGCTGGTAGCATTCGCGCAGCTTTTTGCTCGACCACGGCTTGTTTTGGTATTCGTCGATTTCCGCGTAGTTGCGCAGACGAAACTCGACCGGGTCGACGCCGATCTCATGCGCCAGTTCATCTAACGCACACTCCAATGCGAACACGCCCGGCGTTTCACCCGGCGCGCGCATGGGGCACGGCGTGGTCAAATTCAGCCTAACGAGTCGGTGCGAAACCTCGACATTCGGGCACGAATATAACATGCGCGACGTATTGCCGCATGGCTCGGTGTAATCATGTGTGGGTGAAGAATGCGTGGTCGTCGCGTGACGCAACGCCACCAGCTTGCCGGTTTTGTCCGCGCCGATGGAAAGTCTCTGCTCGGTACGTGCGCGTTGGCCGGCGGAATCAAACATCTGCGGACGGGTGAGAGTCAGCTTCACCGGTCGCTGGACCTGTTTCGCCGCCGCCGCGGCGAGCAACGTGTGACTCCATTGAAATCCCTTGGAGCCGAAGGCGCCACCTATGAATGGACAAACGATACGCACATTTTCCTGTGGCAAAGCGAAGCCGTTGGCAACGACTCGTTGCAGTTGTTTGATCCCGCGCGTGCACTCGTGAATGAGCAACCGGTCAGACGCTTCCCATTCCGCGGTAGTCGAATATGTCTCGATCGGATTGTGATTTTCGATCGGCGTCGAATATACAAAGTCGATCTTGTGCGCCGCAGTCGCGAGGCCTCCGTCGACGTCGCCGCGTTTAACCTGTAACGCTTCGCGTCCGGCGAACTTTGCCGGCGAGGTCGCGTTTTTCTGCGCGCGTTCGTCATCGAGCGTCACCACGGGTGGTTGTGTTTGGTAGGTCACCCCGACGAGCGACGCTGCGTACGTGGCTTGTTCAAAAGATTCCGCCACGACGACACCGAGATGTTGTCCGGCATAATGAATCTCGTCGTCGTGTAACGGCACGCGGCTCTCGCCCGGAGCGTCCGCCCGGCTCAGGTCGTCCGGATAGGGTCTGAAATGTGGCGCGTTTTCACGCGTTAGAATTCCAATGACGCCCGGAGCGGACTTCGCGGCAGACAGATCGATTTTTACAACGCGGCCGTTTGCGATCGCGCTCTGAATCAGCGCGCCGTAAGTAAGTTTTGGGCGCGCAAATTCGGCGGCGTATGTGGCGCGGCCCGTCACCTTGAGCCGTCCGTCAACGCGTGGGAGTGGTTGGCCGATAACTGCCGCGCTCATATCAGCTCATTTCCGCAACTATGGTCAAAGCACGAATGATCGCGCGCTTGGCCAGCTCAGCCGCGGCACGGAACGTTTTCTCGTTCGCCTCTTGGCCAATCAATA
This sequence comes from Acidobacteriota bacterium, assembly GCA_003222835.1. Next base: position 2,573 of record QHXE01000854.1, read on the forward strand.
TTTTCTCTGCGGCATTTGCGCGCCACGGTTTGTGCGCTACGCCGCCCAGCGCTAGGCGCGCGGCATTGATCTTTTTGTTCGACCCGAGGTCCAACGCGGCGGCGACACTCACCAATGCAAACGCGTAGCTGGCGCGGTCGCGCACTTTTAGATAATGCGATCGCGCTGCAAAAGACATTGCTGGAAGATCGACAGCGATGATTAATTCGTCCGGTCGAAGATTTGTGTCACGCTCGGGGGTGTCTCCCGGCAAACGATGAAAATCACCGAACGCAATCTCCCGTTCGGCATTTGGGCCGCGCACACGCACGATCGCGTCGAGCGCGGTGAGCGCGACACACATGTCGCTCGGGTTAGTGGCGATGCACTGTTCGCTCTGGCCGAGAATGGCGTGGATGCGGTTGTAGCCGTCGATCGCGCCGCAGCCCAACAGATTCCCGCCCACCGTCGCCATGTTGCGCAGTTGCGGACTCGCGCCGGAAAGCAGGGCCTCGCTCAAAACCGGGTAACGCGTTTTGATTAGTTCATGCTTCGCTACATCGGAATTGCGCGCCAGTGCGCCGATACGCACGCCTTTGCCTGGAAGTTCCTCGATTTGCCCGAGTGGCAGTCGATTGATATCGACCAACTCATTAGGCGTCTCCACGCCCATTTTCATCAGGTCAATCAAGTTCGTCCCGCCACCCAGGAATTTTCCCTGCGGCTTGCTTGAAATGGCAGTGACGGCCTGATCTGCGTCTGCTGCGCGTGAATAGGTGAATGGGTTCATGAGAGCAACGCAGAAAAAGCGACGCGAGGACGCGGTCGCACTCCCAAAGCTTCGCGAAACAAAACTGTTCTTTGTCCGATTTCGCACGGAGTGCTTTGGAGTGCGATGAGTCCTCGCATCGCTTTCCGAAATCTGTGTGTCATCTGTGTGGATCTGTTGCCGGTCATTGTCGCTACGCGGTCTTTGTTTTCGCTTCTTTAATAGCCGCCAGAATGTTCGGATAAGCGCCGCAACGGCAGATGTTGCCGCTCATCCATTCGCGAATTTCATCGTCGTTGTTCGCGTGCCCTTCTTGTACGCACGCCACTGCAGAGCAAATTTGCCCAGGCGTGCAGTAGCCGCATTGAAATCCGTCCTGCTCGATGAACGCGGCTTGCATGGGATGCAGCTCGTCTCCAGTTGCGAGTCCTTCGATCGTTGTGATCTCGTCGCCTTCATGCATCACCGCCAGTGTCAGGCATGAATTAATGCGTCGCCCGTTTACAAGCACAGTGCAGGCGCCGCATTGGCCGTGATCGCATCCTTTTTTGGAGCCTGTCAGTTGCAGTCGCTCGCGCAATGCATCGAGCAACGTCACGCGTGGATCGACATCGATCACGTAATCCTTGCCATTGATCTTAAGGTGCACATTTACTGAATCGGTCGACGCTCCAGCTGCGCTCGTTGAATCGGCTTGGTCGACCGGAGCGGAACTGAGAAGGCTCGGACCAATTGCAATCGCCGCACTGGTTCCGGCGACTTGTTTGATAAATTTTCTCCGCGTCTCTTGATAACCGAGAATCGAAAATTCGTTCAATCCGTCGGCATCAGATTGAAAAGGCTCCTCCGATTCCCTCGCCATGCTTATGAAATCGCGTGAGAGCCGGGAAAAGGTTGGCCTACTTTCAACATGGCCTCGGCGTTTTGGCTCTGGACGTTTGCTTTTGGGCGTTCGGTTTGCTTCCGAATCAGACCTGAGACGCTCAACTACGAAGGCTTTCGCGAGCAGGCGCCAAACGCCGAACATCCAACTGAGAGGCAATCAGCGGGTGAAGGGAATCGAACCCTCGTGTGCAGCTTGGGAAGCTGCCGTTCTACCATTGAACTACACCCGCATTTTGGAAGAAGTGAATTCCGAAAGCTTTCGCGAGTGAATGGTGACTGGTGATTAGTGAATAGTCAATATGCCGGTTTGGCTGCCGAAGGTGAAAGCGATGCGAGGACGAATCGCGCACTCCGAAAGTCCGCCATCGGACGAACCCGTCCCGTGGCGAGCTTTGCGAAAGGTAGAGGTGTTTTCCTACTGACTTCACACGAGTTGCTTTTGGAGTGCGGCGGTGCTCCGCCGCTTTTTACCAGCAATTATTGCCAGGAAATCACATCGTCGGACTGCGCGCCAGTCGTCGGATTCCTGTAAACGTTGTCCCCGTTCGTTCCCAGTGTCTGATCCTTCCCACGCGACCACCCAATAACGCCCGACGGAACGGGATCGGGACCAGCGCCTCCTGTGGTCTGCGCACCGTAGGGGTTAGCCACGCTGTTGTCGTAGCTGCCGTCGATCGCAACGTTGTACGGCGTTCCCCATGGATCTACAAAATCGCCGATGGCTACTGAAATCCCATTGATTGTCGTTGCCTGCAACGCGATTCCGGACCGCGGATTGCTTGGGTTCTTCACACTTGGTGGCGAAATAAAGACAATCTGCCGCGGATTTTGAGTCGCGGTGGCCGTTGATCGCAACTCATTAAATAACAAGTTATTCGCGGTGCCACCTGGGCCGTAGGTCGTGTCTGCTGCGACCAAAGGATATTTTCCATAATCCGTGTAATACGCATTCACCGCATTGACGATTTGGGTGAGATCGTTCTTTGCCTGCGTTCGTTTCGCCTGGTCTTGCACAGCGCGAAAAGCTGGGAAGAGCAGACCGATCAAAATCGCGATGATTGCAATGACAACGAGTAACTCGATGAGCGTGAAGGCACATTCGCCGCCCTGTTGTAGGGCGTTTGACTCGTTCGCTCCCGCTCTCTCGCCCGAGCGGGCTGCCAGTCCATGTCGCTCGCGTCCCGGCGGCTCCATTCTGT
>QHXE01000855.1 GCA_003222835.1 Acidobacteriota bacterium
GACGGCGGCTACCACGTGCCGCACCTGCACAAAGGCCTCGACAGCGTGCTCGAATACAGCAATTACAGGATTGAAAATGGCGAGCACTTCTGCCTCCAGTCGAGTCCGATGGCCCATGGCGACAGCGATGACGTTAACGCCGTACGGACCGGCCAACGCGCGCTCTACTATTGGCTCTATCCCAATTTCATGATGAATTGGTACGAAGGAATGTTGGATACAAACTTCGTTCGGCCGCTCGCAGTCGATCGCACGGAGGTGATTTTCGATTTCTATTTCGCCGACGTTTCCGAATCGGCTCTCGAGCGAAACTTCGCGAGCATCGAAGTCAGCGACCGCATTCAACACGAAGACCTCGACATCTGCGAGTCAGTGCAGCGCGGATTGCAATCACGCGCCTACGAAGCCGGACGGCTTTCCGTGCGCCGCGAAGCCGGCGAGCATCTATTTCACCGCCTGCTTTATTCAGACTTGAAGGTGGGAATCACGCCGTAGGAACTTCCTTATCGGGACTAAGACTCTCTATCCAAGAGAAATCCCCTGAACTGATTTGAAGAGCGCGGTAACTTTATTTCAGGAACTTGTGTTAAGTCAAAGTCCGAACCTTGTAAGAGAGACTTGAGTTTGCATTTAGAAATGGCAACGAAAGTCGAATTCTCGATTCCCGCTTCGCCCGTACAATCATTGTCCATTCGGTGGAAGTTTCTTCAAGGAATTCTCAATTGCCTTCAACAAAGACTTGTCGTTCGCGCCGGTCGCGTCGCCTCGAGTGAGCGGATTAGTAAAAACCAACACCTCGCCCGTATGGGCATCTACAACTCCGATCGTCAACTGCAAATACGCGGGTAGGCCGCCCACCAGAAGTGTAAAGGCCGTCTTGCCCTTCGTTAATTTCTGCCCCTGGCCCCGAATGAAAACTATCGCATCGGCGCTCTTGTCGAGATTCAAGTTCAGCACTTCGTCGCCTAATGAGAAACGGCCCTTCTTTACGTCTTTTCGTTTCTTGGCAATCTTCGGCAAGAGCGCGTTGTAGCGAGCTTGAAGATCTGCCACCGTGTATTTCTGCTGGGTATCTGCTTCGCTAGTGGCTGGCGTCGCACCGGCTGATACGGTGATATGTTTGGCCGCCAGCGCTTCGCTGGTCAATTGACTCAC
>QHXE01000856.1 GCA_003222835.1 Acidobacteriota bacterium
GTATTCCTGCGGCTTTGGCGAACAACGCGATGCTGGCGCTCTTCTTCATCGGCCTGGTGACCTTTGGATTTCAAAGTTGGATCAATAACGTGCAGACGATGCCGAGCGATTTCTTCCCGTCGCAGGCAGTGGCCTCAGTCGCCGGCCTGGGAGGTTTGGGGGCCGGCATCGGCGCGATTCTCTACACGTTGACTACGGGATGGGTGACCGATCGTTTTTCTTACACGCCGGTCCTGATCGTGGCGGGCTTGCTTCCGATTCTGGGCACTGTGGTTTTGTTGGTGCTCTCCGGACCGATTCGTCCGTTGTCAATCGAGTCGAAGGCAGGATGAATTGTCTTCGCGTGCTTTGCGTGAAGCTTCGGCTCCGCGCAATGAGACGTTAGGCATCAGGGTTCAGAGTTCAACCTTTAGGTTGCAGTCGATGTGTCGTGTCAGTACCGCGAGCGGTAGCGACCGGATCATACTAATCGAATGGTAGACGACGACACTTCTTCTCAAAATAGATTTTGCGATCCGGTCGCTACCGCTCGCGGCACTGACACGAAGCCGCAAACCAAACTTGAACCCTGAATCTATAGGTTGTAATCCTTAATCTTGGTCAAGAGCGTGCGGGCGACGGCCGAAGTATTTGCTGAATGCGGAACAAGCGTCGCCATCAACTATCATCAAAACAAGGCCGGCGCCGAAGCTGTGCGAGCAAAGATTGAAGCAGCGGGTGGCAAAGCCGTGGCCATTCAGGCAGACGTAACTCGCGCCGCGGACGTGCAGGAATTGGTCCAGCGCGTGGTTAACGATCTGGGACCGATCGACATTCTTGTCAACAACGCCGGTTCACTCGTCGAGCGCTTGAGGATTCTGGAGTTGACTGAAGAACGCTGGGACGAAGTTGTTAATCTGAATCTCAAAAGCGCGTTTCTTTGCAGCCAGGCCGTGGCTGCGTCGATGATGGAGCGCAAGAATGGCGCCATCATCAACGTCTCGTCGATTGCCGGACGCAACGGCGGCGCGTTTGGTTCTATTCACTACTCCACGGCGAAGGGTGGGCTGATCACGTTCACGAAAGGGTTGGCGAAAGAGTTGGCGCCTCATAACGTGCGCGTTAACGCCGTCTCGCCGGGCGTGATTGACACCCGTTACCACGAACAATTCTCGACGCCCGAGATGATGAAAGCATATGAGGGCATGATTCCTTTGGGCCGCGTTGGCAGGCCCGAGGAAGTTGCCAAAGTGATCTGCTTTCTAGCGTCGGACGCCGCTAGTTTTCTGGCAGGCGAAACGATCGAGATCAACGGCGGCATGTTGATGGAGTAAGAGGTCGAGAAGCAATGATCTTCAAGGGCCGGATGGAAGCTTGTCGCAAGGAAACCTCAGTGGTTCTCTGTGAAGCCTCTGTGACTCCGTGGTGGAAGTCTTTCCTCGCCATTTTCATCACAGAGGCACAGAGAAGCACAGAGTTTGCACAGAGGCACTCTCTTCAAGCTAGGCTGTTGAGTTTCATCATTCTGCTGATGATCGTTTCTCTCGTCTCGCCGATCACGAGGTCTTTGGCTCAAGACCAGCGCGAATTGGAAGCGGAAAAGATCAAGAGCAACAAGCTCACAGGCGAACATCCGCTGCTTGAACTAATGCGCTCGCGCAAATCCAGCCTGCGTCCTGAACTTATGGGCGTGCATCCGCGCGTCTACGTCACCGACAAAGAACTCGACGAACTACGACAGCGCGCGCGCACTACCCATCGAGATCTTTGGCAACAGGCACTACGAAAAGTGCGTGCCCTCAAGACTGAGCCGGCAGCACCGCCCGCGCAGCAGCGACGCGCCCAGAATGAAGTCGGTATCGGCATCGCCGAAGCAGCCTTTGCCTACAAGATTGAAGGCGATCGGAAATATCTTGAGGCGGCCAAGAAATATATGGATGCGGCGGTCAGCTATGACATCTGGGGTTACGCGAATGACAAGCCCAATGTCGATCTCGCCGCGGGCCATCTGCTCTACGGCTTGGGCTGGGGATACGATCTGCTCTATCACGATCTGAATGAGCAGGAGCGAACGCGCTACCGTGAGAAATTAATCAAACAAGCTCGCTTACTGGGCGATTACTTCAAACCGAAACCGGGCCGCACTTTCGCCTACAGCCAGAATCATGTCTTCATTCCGATTACGGGTTTGGCCGTCGCTGCCTACGCCCTTTACGGTGAAACGCCTGAGGCTGCCGACTGGTCGAAGCTGGCCCGTGCCTTCTACGATCGGGTGCTGGCAACGTATTCGCAGGACGGCTACTACTACGAAGGTTTCGAGTATTGGATCTTCGCGACGCCTTGGCTGGTTCATTACCTCGACGCGCAGGCGCACGCCACAGGCGAAGACTTGTACGAACTTCCGGGTTTTCGTGAGATGCACAAGTATGTGGCGCATGCGATGTTGCCCAGCGGCCAGTACATATTCGATTTTGGCGACGTCTTTGAAGGGCCTTTGACTCGCGCGAGCAAAGGCGAAGAGGTCGCGCGCACGCATCCCGGCGGACACTTTCATACGAATTACAATTTGCTCTATCGGCTGGCGCAACGTTTTCAGAGCGGCGAAGCGCAGGGCGTCGCCAACTGGCTCAAGAGTTTCAATCAAGTCAACGCTGAAGATTTCTGGTCGCTCGTCTGGTACGACCCGAACGTTAAGCCGATACCAATCGAACGACAGGAGACGTCCTATTACTTTCGAGATCATGAGGTCTTTTATTGGCGTAGCAATTGGACCAAAGAG
>QHXE01000382.1 GCA_003222835.1 Acidobacteriota bacterium
ATCTTGGCCGGCAACTAGTCCAGCACCTGAACATTTTTCCAATAGTATTCGGTGGATTGGACGATCAAGCGCTGGGTGATCGCCTGATAAGTGCATGGGGTCGAGGAGCAAACGCAGCAGGCGCATTATCAGTGCGGCAAGCTGCGATAGCTTTGAGAGAGTGCGACGCCTACGTCGGCAACGACACGGGAACAATGCATCTCGCCGCAGCCGTAGGTACGCGCTGCGTAGCGATCATGGCAGCGATCGACTGGCCCGGCCGTTGGAGCCCTTACGGGCAAGGTCATCTCGTGCTGCGTCGGACTGTCCCGTGCGAAGGATGCCTGCTCAGAGTTTGCGAACGTGAGGGCATGAAGTGTTTGAAAGAGATCGGCGTGGACGATGTCTTCCATGCTTGTTGCCAAGTACTTGGATTTGAACGTGCCGAATCTTCTCAACCTCTGGTTCGAGGCGTTGCCAAAATGTGATCGCGCGTCAAATGAAAGTTCTGCATGTCATTCCCGCAGTCTCGCCTGAATACGGTGGCCCGAGTCATGCTCTCGTGCCGATGTGCACATCATTGCGGGCGCGTGGCGTGGAAGTGCAAATTGCCGGCACGGATGCCACGCCTCATGGCCACCTTCCATTTGAGCTAGGCAAGCCGACAGAGTTTCAAGGAGTACCCGCGATTTTCTTTCGCAAAGAAGCGAGCGAGTCATTCAAGTACTCACCGGGGCTGGCTCGTTGGCTTCATAAGCATGTGGCGACCTTCGATGTGGTTCACATTCACGGTTTCTTTTCCCACGCTTGCTGGTCCGCGGCCACGGCTTGCACACGGGTGGGCGTGCCTTACGTCATTCGCCCGCTGGGGAATCTCGAGCAATGGAGTTTGAGTCAAAAAGCATTTAAGAAAAAGTTGTTTCTCAGATTCGGCGGCCACAGCTTGCTCAAGGGCGCGGCGGCGCTGCATTACGTTTGCGCTCGAGAGAAGGAACTTTCGGAAACGGCGCTCAAGCTGAACCACGGCGTGATCATTCCCATCGGCATCAGACCGCCGGAGCGAATTTCAAATGGAGCAGGACAACTGCCGTACGTGCTCGTGCTTTCACGACTACATCCGTCTAAGGGAATCGATGTGTTGCTCAAAGCATTTCTCTCTTTGCGAGAGGGCAGGGCATTCGCCGACTGGAGATTGGTGATTGCAGGAGACGGAGTGGCGGGATATAAGGCCGATCTAAGACGAATTGTGAACTCTGCGGGTCTGGGCGATTCGGTGCTGTTTCCTGGATGGCTGGAGGGAGAGCGGAAGGCCGAGGCGCTGGCACAGGCTTCGTTAATGGCGCTGCCTTCCCATCATGAGCCCTTTGGAATCTGCTTGCTGGAGGCCTTTGCCCAAGGAGTTCCCGTCTTGGCTGGGACAGAAGTTGGATTAGCAGACGAGATCAAAGCCGCTGGTGCCGGATGGATCAGCCCCGTCAACGTTGAAGCCTTGAGTAACACATTAAGACAAGCCCTCTCCGATAGCCGCGAGCGAGGTCGTCGTGGCGACGCTGGTCGGGCTCTCGCGCGGAAGTTCGATTTGGAGATAATGGCCGAGATGCTCTCAGATTTGTACAATTCAATTTGCGCAGGAAGGAAATAAAGCTCTCCCGGCTTCATGCTCGATATAATCACCCCTTTGATTCTCACCCGGAACGAAGCGCCAAACATTGGGCGCACGTTGGAACGATTGCGATGGGCGCCCGACATCGTCATAGTTGACAGCTTTAGCACCGACGACACTCTTGAAATCATTTCCGGCTTTCCCCGGGTTAGAGTGTTTCAGCGCGCGTTTGATAACCATGCTGCGCAGTGGAATTTTGGATTGAGGAATACAGAGATTTCGTCGGAGTGGATTCTGGCGCTGGATGCGGACTATGTGTTGACAACGGAGTTTGTTGATGAATTGAGAGCGTTGCCGGCCGCCGCCGAGACGAACGGTTATCAGGGGAAGTTTCGTTATTGCATGAATGGGCGGGTTTTGCGCAGCGGCGTCTATCCCTCGGTGACCGTGCTGTATCGGCGGGAATTCGCAAGGTATGAACAGGATGGCCATACGCAGCGATTGATTGTTGATGGCAAGATCGAAACGTTGGGTTCGCGGATTCTTCACGACGATCGCAAACCGCTGAGTCGCTGGTTTCAGTCACAGCAGCGATACATGGCGCTGGAAGCGAAGAAGATCGTTTCATCTGACGCGGAGACATTAGGGATTGCTGATCGAGTTCGAAGGTTGAGGGTGATTGCTCCGCTGACGGTGCTTTTCTATTGTCTGGTTGTTCGCCGCGGCGTGCTGGATGGATGGGCCGGATTCTATTACGCGTTTCAGCGGATGCTGGCGGAACTGCTGTTATCGCTTTACTTACTCGAACACGATCTGAACGGGATCGGAAAACGAAAGTTGGTTGCCACAGAGCCACAGAGTCACGGAGCGTCGGCGGAAGAAACTGACCGGTCGGATAAGGAGTCAGTACCACCTGCGTTAGCGGGTGGGTCTGTTCGCTAACGTTGCTATAGGTAGTAAGTATTGAACCAGCGTTCACTCGCTCTTCAAATTTATTGACGACCATCCTCGGCATAAACGCTTATCACGGTGATGCGGCGGCGGCGATCGTCCGCGACGGTGAGTTGATTGCCGCGGTTGAAGAAGAGCGGTTCAATCGGATCAAGCACTGTGCTGGGTTCCCCACACAGTCGATCCAGTATTGCCTGCGCGCCGCGGGAGTTAGGATTGAAGAAGTCGATCACATCGGCATCTCGCGCGATCCTTCGGCACATCTGCACAAGAAGATTCTATTTGCGGCGAGAAGACTTAGCCTCAGAGGCACAGAGGCACGGAGGGCAGAAGGCAAGAGTCAGGAAGCAGGAGTCAGGAGGCAGGAGGCAGGGGACAAAGGGCAAAGGGCGGAGAGCGAAGGGCGAAGGGTTAAGAGCGAAAGGGGAAGGTCAATGAGAGTAGGGCACATTGCCGATCAGGCTTCGCGCTTTGCGCTTTCCCCTTCGCCCTTTGCCCTTCGCCCTTCGCCCTCTCCGAACGGCAATGGACATGGGCTGACGCGTCAGGTTATCGATCGCTTGCGCAATGCGGCAAAGGTGCGCGATTTGAAGGGAGATTTGGCGAGGGTGCTTGGAATTCCGACCTCGACACTACGCGCGCGCTTCCATAACATTGAGCATCACCGGGCGCATTTGGCTAGTTCGTTCTTCGTTTCGCCTTTCGAACGCGCGGCGCTGCTCTCGCTCGACGGCTTTGGCGATTTCATTTCGACGATGTGGGGGATCGGAGGAGGGAACTCGATCAAAGTCCTGGGACAGGTTGAATATCCGCACTCGCTCGGGATCGTCTACACGGCGACGACGCAGTTTCTCGGTTTTCCGCATTATGGCGATGAAGGAAAGGTGATGGGGCTGGCTCCTTATGGGCGGCCGCGGTTCATTGGACAGTTTCGCGACATCATTCGGACTGAAAAGAAAGGTCAGTTTCGGCTTAATCTCGATTATTTTCGCCACGCCATGGAAGGCGTCGATATGATCTGGAATGAAGGCTCGCCAAAGATTGGAAGAGTCTTTTCCGATGAGTATCCGCGCCAGTTTGGTGCGGCACGCGAGCCGAATACACAGTTGACCGATCGAGAAAGCGATTTGGCAGCGAGCTTGCAGTTGAGGCTGGAAGAAGTTGCCTTCCATGTTCTGAATCATTTGCACGATGAAACCGGTCTCTCTGATCTGGGGCTGTCTGGCGGAGTTGCTTACAACTCGGTGATGAATGGCAAGATCCTTTTACATACGCCATTCCGAAGAGTCTTCATTCAACCGGCGGCGGGCGACAGCGGCACGGCCTTGGGTGTCTGCTATCAGATTCTTAGCGAGGTGGAAGGGCTAAGGGCGAAGGGCCAAGAGCAAAGGGCCAAGGGCCAAGGGCTAAGGGCAAAGGGCGAAGAGGAAAGTGCAGACAGCTTTGGGCAAAGGTCCGATGACACTTCGCGCTTGGCTCTTTGCTGTTTGCCATTCATTGGGCCGGAATTCACGAATGAAGAGATATTGAAGGAATTGCAGATGTCGAATCTCAGATTTCATATTTCAGATCTCGAATCTCAGAGCTCAAGTCTCAGATCTCACAAGTCAGATCGCACATCTCAGAGTCAAGATGCGACATTTGTGAAGTGTTCAGATTACGAAATCACGAAGCGCGCGGCGCGTGATATTGCCAATGGTCTTATCGTAGGTTGGTTTCAAGGAAGAATGGAATTCGGACCACGCGCGCTCGGCAATCGATCGATTGTAGTGGATCCGCGCCGCGCGGAGATGAAAGACATCCTTAACGAGCGCATCAAGAAGCGCGAGCCCTTTCGGCCGTTTGCCCCATCGATTTTGGTGGAACACGTCGGCGAGTATTTTGAGCAGACGCATCCCGCGCCGACGATGTTAATGGTCTATCAGATCAAGCCCGAGCGGCGACCGGAGATACCCGCGGTAACTCATGTCGATGGCTCGGGCCGCTTGCAGACGGTTTCGCGAGACGTGAATAAGCGCTTCTATCAATTGATCGAGGAGTTTTACAAACTTACCGGCGTGCCGGTAGTGTTGAATACCTCATTCAACGAAAACGAGCCGATTGTCTGCACGCCGCGCGATGCGATCGATTGTTTTCTAAAAACGCGAATGGATGTGCTGTATATTGGAAATTATGCCGTGCGAAGAAAATAGTAGACGCGTCAACAAGAGCCATAGCTAACTGCTGAAGAATTCCGTCGCTTATGTCTTGAAATTGAAAATTGACAATTGAAAAATGCAAATTGCAAATTTCGGGGAATCGGCACTGAATTCACCCAAGTCGTTTCGACGCAATGGTCAGGCGGACGAAAGTGCCGCGGCAATTTACAATTTGCTGCATTTTTCAATTTTCAATTTTCAATGTAACGCAGGCAGTAAGTCCTGCTAATTCTGTAACCTTTGAATGAAGATCCTCCTCCTCAACCAGTGTTTTTACCCGGACGTGGTAGCGACGGCGCAGCAACTGAGCGCCGCCGCGCGCGGTCTGGCGGAACGCGGCCACGAGGTTACGGTAATTTCGAGCCGGCACGGTTATGACGATTCGCAATTGCGTTTTTCAGCGCGTGAACGCTGGAAGGGGATCGAAATCATTCGCCTGCAATCGATCAGTCTCGGAAAGACAAAAGCCTGGAGAAGGACGCTGAACTTTGCAAGCTTCTCAGTGGCTTGTGCGTTTCGTTTGGCAGTTAATCGTCGACACGATGCCGTGGTCGCGCTGACCTCGCCGCCATTGATTTCGTGGCTGGCATCGATATTCACGCGGCTCAAAGGCGGCCGGCTAATTTTCTGGGTGATGGATTTGAATCCGGATGAAGCCATCGCGGCTGGTTGGCTTAAAGCCGGTTCATTGGCGGCAAAGTTGCTCGGGACGCTTCTTAAGAGCAGCATGGCGCGCGCGGATCGAATCGTTGTGCTCGATCGGTTCATGAAGGATCGTATCGTGGCAAAGGGAGTTCCCGAAGACAAGATTGTAGTCATACCGCCGTTTAGCGACGATTCAGTGCGCTACGACAAGCAGGGAAGGGAAGAATTCAGAGCGCTGCATAATCTCTCCGGAAAATTCGTGGTGATGCACGCCGGTAATCACAGTCCCTGTCATTCGCTCGACACCTTGCTGGAGAGCGCCACCCAACTGAAGGAGCGCGCCGACGTCGTCTTTTGCTTTGTCGGAGGCGGGAGCGAGTTGTGTAAAGTAAGAGACTATGCCCGCGCCCAGCACCTGAAAAACATTTACTGCCTGCCGTATGAGCCACAGGAAAGATTGGCGGGGTTGCTCTCAGCAGCCGACCTGCACGTTGTCGTGATGGGCGAAGCCTTTCGAGGTATCGTTCATCCTTCGAAAATTTATAACATCCTGGCGATCGGGTTGCCCTTTCTTTACATTGGGCCGAATGAAAGCCATATGGGTGATATTATCGGAAGGATTGGCAATAACGGTTTGGCGATGCACGCAACCAAGGGCGACGTTGCGTCGGTGGTTCGACAGATTCTTAATTCCGCCGACAAAGTGAGGTCTGAAGCAGCGCCCGAGCGGACAATCTTGGCTGAGGACTTTTCCAGAAGCACGCTGCTGCCTAGATTGATTGGTGAGATCGAGGCCGCGGGATGGGAAAGTAGCACCGACTTCAACCTGTGTGTCCCGGTCCGCATTGATACGTCAGTTGGTGATCAGGCGTCAACGATCGCAGACTGAAAGTACGTCTGATCAGGCACGATGAGGCGCAGCGTTGTCATGACTTTAGCCCGGCGTTTTAACGCCGGGTAGAATCAAACGAAACATTAGCGTCGCGTCGCGACGCCTGAAGACAGTTTTGAGAATATCGGAGAGTCAGTCGTCGCAAACGCGACGCAAATGAACCACCGGCGTTGAAACGCCGGGCTAAAGTCATGACGACGAGAGTACCGATCAAGGCTTCCTGAGGTCTGTGCTGCTAACCAGATGAAGACTTATTTCGCACTGTTTCTAATTGCGGCCAGCGCGTCTTTGATCCTGACGCCTCTATTGCGGCGTTTCTGCGAGCGTTATCGCCTGGTTGATGAACCGAAGGACAGCCGGCGCGTTCACCAGAAAGCCGTGCCGCGACTCGGCGGCGTGGCAATCTTCTTATCGATGCTGATTGCTTTATCGGTGCTGGCGCTGGTTAACAACGTATTGACCCGGGCGGTGCATTCCGACTTGAGAGGAATTGCTGTCTTGCTTGGCTGCGGTCTGTTGGTGTTGTTGCTCGGGATTTACGACGACTTGCGTGGGGCCAATGCGACGGTGAAGTTTGCTGCGCTCGCGGCCGTGACGGCTCTGTTCTATGCGTTGGGCGGGCGCATCGAGGGGCTTTCTATTCCTTTTATCGGCGGCGTTACTTTTCATCCGATTCTCGGATTCGTCTTGACGATGATCTGGGTGGTTGGAATCGCTAATGCCTTCAATTTGATCGATGGCATCGATGGTCTGGCAGCCGGTTCAGCCCTCTTCTCTTCGTTAGTGCTGCTGACGGTTTCACTTGTTCAGGGTAAAACGATGGTCACCGTAGTCGCGCTGGCGTTGACTGGAGCGCTAGCCGGCTTTCTTCGTTACAACTTCAATCCGGCATCGATCTTTCTGGGCGACTCGGGATCGTTATTTATTGGCTTTGCACTGGCGGCGCTCTCGATTCAGGGATCGCAGAAGGCTTCGACTGCGGTGGCCGTTGCCATTCCTATCCTCGCCTGTGGACTGCCAGTCGTAGATGCCGGAGTCACCATTGCCCGCCGGTTCGTTAGTGGGAAGCCCATCTTCCAGGGTGATCGCGAGCACATTCACCATATGCTGCTGGCGCGGGGATGGTCGCAGCGTCGAGTCGCGTTGGTCTTGTATGGCGTGAGTGCGTTGTTTGGTTTGTCCGCGATGCTGTTCGTCAATAGCGGCAGCGGCCTCACGGCCGTAGTTCTTTTCGTCATCGGGGTTGCCGTGGTGCTGGCCATTGGCCATCTGCGTTATCACGAAGTCGACGAGTTGCGCGCCAGCTTCAAGCGAAATGTTGGTGAGCGGCGCGCGCGCGCGACCAACAACTTGCGTCTGCGCCGGGCGTGTCAATCTGTGGCGGCGGCCACGACGATCGATGAATTATTCACCGGCGTGCTCGAAATTCTGGAATTGGGTGAATTCGGCTCCGCGACCGTTCAATTCAGTTGCAACGGCCAAACAGCATTGAGTGAGCGAGTCCTGGCCGCGGGCAACGGCTCGATGCACAACGTTACCCTCGATCAAGGCCGAATTAGCTGGTGGTGGAAATGCGACGACTACAAGCACGTCGACGTCGCCGGATCGTCCCGCTTCTGGACTATGCGATTGCCGCTGGGAAACCGGGAGAATCAGCTTGGCTACCTGGACTTATTTCGCTCTTTCGATGCCGGCCCGCTGCAATTCGATGTGAACTATCTGACCACCGTCTTCCAACCAGCAGTAACTCGGTCCGCAGAACGCATCTTCGAAAACGCTGCAGCATCAACGCCGAGACATCTCGCCGCCACCGCCAAATAGCGCGCTGCGGCCAAGCCTCACGTCTTCCCGCCGAACTTTGGAAGCTTCATTCATTCAATCCGGGTCTGCCAAAAACCAGACACAGGCGAAGCAGCGCAGCCGCGCGGTGGGGCTGCTTGAAGGCGCAATCTTTCATGGTTTGATTGCAGCGATCATTTTCACCGCGATTCCTTACGGGACGGTCGATCCATGGTCGCAGGCTGTTTTCGAGTGCGCAGTCTTCTTACTCGGCTTGCTCTGGGTCATACATGGATTGCTCGAGGGTTCATGGCGCGTTGGGAATCTGCGGCTGGTAATTCCCATAGTTACGCTGGTTGGTCTCGCCATCTTACAGAGCTTCGCCTGGTCGCAAACAGATCAAGCCGGAACTAAAGTCCTCTGGTCCCTCAGCGCCGACCCTTTCGAGAGCCGAGTATTTGCGTTGAGGGCTGCCGCGTTGATTCTGGCCTGCGTACTCTTCATCCGCTTTACGATAAGCAAACAGAGATTGAGTTTCATGGTGCACGCGATCATCACGCTGGCCATCGCCTGCGCACTGTTCGGAATTGCGCGCCAGGCGCTTCAGCATGGTGAAGGTTTTCTCCTGGCACGACTCAAACAGGGGAGTGGTTATGCTCAGTTCATCAATAAGGATCATTTCTCTTACTTGATGGAGATGGCCTTTGGATTGACAGTGGGCGTCGCGTTTATGCGCTCTGGGCGGCCAGAACGAATTCCGTTATATCTCTCGGGATTGGTGGTGATATGGGCGGCTCTGGTGCTCTCGTTGTCTCGCGGGGGATTGCTGGCAATGAGCATTCAGATGATCTTTGCTGGATTCTTGTTTCTGAATTCGCGAAATCCAAGGCGAAGAGTTGGTGGGTATAGCGTTGCGGATCCGGTCGCATCCACCACCCCAAGCGGGCTGCCCGCTTGGGGACCCCGGTCCGCTCGCGGTTCTAATAGTCGCGAGCGCGTGACTGCGAACGAAGATCACCGGCTGAGGTGGTTTCGTTCGACGATCGCAAAAGCAATTATGATCGGAGTACTCCTAATAACCATCGTGGCCGGCGTGGCCTGGCTGGGCGGAGATCAGTTAGCCACCGGAGTCGAGACGGCCTCGATCGAGATGGCCCGGACGGACACGAGTGAATTGCATGAAGCCGCGCGGCGCCGCGACATCTGGCGTGCGAGTTGGCGAATGTTCGTGCGGCATCCAATTGTTGGTGCTGGTCTCGGAGGTTATTGGGCCGAGATGCCGAGTTTTCATGAAGGTTCGGGAGTGTTGACGCCACAGCAAGCGCACAACGATTATCTTGAAGTCCTGGCCAGCGGTGGTCTAATCGGGGCCGCGATTCTAATCTGGTTTGCCATTGTGCTCGTTAAGCAGACCCGGCTAAGCATTCGAGCGAGTGAAGGATTTCAGCGGGCGGTGTCGTTGGGAGCAATAGTCGGAGTGGCCGGCGTCGCCGTCCATAGCGTCGTCGATTTTGGTCTGCATGTTACCGTAAATGCGCTGGTGTTGATGGCCCTGCTGGCAATCTTAAGTTTGGAGCCGCTCGAAGAGTTAAGAATTGAAAATTGAAAATTGAAAAATGCAAATTGCCCGGCACGTTCATTCGATGATCCAACAGACCTGAATGGCTGAAGTTGAACAAGCCCAGACTTAATAAAGGCCCTTTGGTTTTATTCCTGTTGCTCGCGCTCACAGGCGCGACGCTTTTTGGTTTACCGCAGGACATCGCTGGTGGCGCCAGCGCGCTGTTGGGGCAGGACATCATCGGGGGCGCCAACGTCGCTTTCAAACGACCTCCGCGCGTGCGCGACATTGCGGGCGGGGCCAGCACCTTGCTCGCCAAACGTCGCGTCGCGCGCAAGCCTCCCGAGCCAACCGAGATATCGCGCAATAGGCCACCGAGACCGCCGCAGCCGGGCCCGACCCCAACGCCAGAGACCACGCCGAAAGAACCTTCGAATGAAGAGAAGGCCGAAGTCTTCAACGAACAGGGCAATACGCTCTATGATACGGGCCAATATGCCAAAGCCGTCGAAGCCTACAAACAAGCACTGAGCTTCAAACCAAATGACGCGCTGACCTACAACAATCTCGGCGCCGCCTACTTCGCGCAGGGCCAGACTAAGGAGGCCATCGATGCTTTCCAGAAAGCGGTTAAGGCGAAGCCGGATGACGCCGAAAGCTATTTTAATCTCGGCATCGCTTACAACACGACGGAGCAATATGAGCAGGCCGCCACCGCTCTGAACCAGGCCATCAAGTATAGGGCTGATTGGCCTGAGGCATTAAGTGCGCTGGGAGACACGTATCTGAGTCTCAGCCGATATGATGAAGCGGCGCGCACCTACCAGGCGCTGCTGAAACTTCAGCCCGACAACACGAGTGCCTATAACAATCTGGCCTTTGCTTACGATCAGTTGTCGCGCCATGAAGATTCAATCGCCGCCCTGAAGAGAGATATTCAACTGAATCCGAAAGACGCCTTCGCCTACAACAATCTCGGCGCAGCGTCCTATAAAGCCGGCAAGTACAAAGATGCGGTTGACGCCTTTACCCAATCGCTGCGTCTCAGGCCTGACGATGCCGAGACTTTGAACAATCTGGGCGCTGCGCAGTATGCACTCGAAAGGTACGGCGATGCCACGCTTTCATTTCAGCAGGCGATTAAACTGCGGCCGAACTTTGCCGATGCGCAATACAATCTGGGCAATGCTTATTTGATGTCGGCAAAGTTCAATGAAGCGGCCAATGCATACGATCGGGCGATTAGGAACAGGCCAAATTATGGCGAAGCGCAGAACAATCTCGGCATCGCGTTGACCAACCTCGCTCGCTATGCCGAAGCCGTTGCTGCTTTCAAAGAGGCTGCACGGCTGAAACCTGATTTAGCTGTGGTCCTCAACAACCTCGCGTTCGCCGAAGACAAGTTGGGCCACGAACCGGAAGCAATTGCCGCCTATCAGACGGCGATCAGACTTAATCCGAAATACCCTAAGGCGCTGAACGGACTCGGTTACGTTTACGATAAGATCGGCAAGCCGAGTGACGCCATCGATCTGCTGAAAAGGGCGGTCGAAGCAAAGCCCGACTACGTCGCGGCGCACTTCAATTTGGGCAAGGCTTATTTTGATTCAGGGCATCCCGCGGAGGCGATCGAATCATTCAGACGGGCCACGCAACTAAGTCCTGACTACGAGCCGGCGTATGTAAGTTTGGGAACCGCGAGTTTTCGCGCCGGGCAATTCAGTGAAGCAGCGGATGCTTTCCGCAAGGCGACTACGCTGAACCCCTCTGACACGGAAGCGTTTTACGGATTGGGAAACGCCAGTTACAAAGCCGGGAAATATAAGGAAGCGCTGGCAGCCCTGAAAGAAGTTCTTAGAGTCAAGCCGAACTATGCACAGGCCCACTATAGTCTCGGCCTGGTTTATGCCGGCCTCAACGACAAAGATGGCGTGACGCGAGAGTTTGCGAGGTGACGCTCTCATTCTCACCCGGTTTCAACCGGGTGGTCCCGTCGTTCGCATTTGTCCTTCCCAACCGTTTCAACGGTTTTCCCCGCCGCCAGAATGGAAACCGTTGAAACGGTTCAGAGGTGTGATGACGGTTTGCCTAGCCACTCGGTTGAAACCGGGTGTGAATGAGAGGCATTGACGACGCTGAGATTTGCCTTACCCACTTTTCCATGGCGCCCTACGCCCCATAAAGTCATTGACACACTCATTCCGCGGAAGTAGACTTGCCCGCGGATTACCCCGCAAACGTCTGCATCCGTCAGCGAAGTCAAAGGAGTTGACTGCGATGAATGTTCGAACCTGGAAGGCTCTGACAACCGTTGCCGCGGTGCTAGTTTTCTTGTTTGCGCAGGTCTCTTACTTGCACGCGGGCTCGCCGCAACGCGTAATCACCGCGCGGCTGACCACTAAGAACAATCAGCCAATTACGGTAAACGGAAACAGCACCGGCACCGGCAGCACGATTTTGACTGGGGCGACCATTGAAACACCAGACCAGGTGAGCGCGACGATTGATCTCGGCGATGCTGGAACCCTGGAACTCCAGCCGAACTCGAAAATTCAATTAGATTACGACATAAATGGAAACGTCCGGGTGAAGGTGATTCGCGGGTGCGCGGTGGTCAGAAAGAAGACCAACGTGCTTCCAGGTGAGATGGAGATCTACACTGACTCCGCTTCTGAGAAAACTGACAAGAAGCGGCGGCACATGGGGTTTTGCCTTCTGCCGAATGGCCAATTGTCTTCAATCAGCGCTGGTCTGAGTACCGCAGCCACGGCGGGAATCATCGCCGGAATTGGTGGCGGAATCGCGATTGGTGTCGGCTTAAGTCGCGGAGGTACCACATCGACTATGCGTTAATGCTTGCCGGCAACTTTCGGTTTCATGGAGCCAGCACTCTTTCAAGGAGCGCTGGTTTTTACTTTGCGAGAATCCGCAGCCTGCGTCGAAAGCAGACTCTTCCCGAAAGCTGGCCAAGGCCCCAAGAGATGCAGGCGCATGAAAACGCGGTTCCGGCGAGTTTCTCTTAAGCCTTGTCACTTGCCAAAAAGTTTTCTGTGTAATCTGCGTAATCTGTGGAAGTCGATTTCTTTGCGGTGAAGCGTATCGTCATTGCAACGCTGGCCATCGTTCTATGCTGCTGGGCCATTTGGGAAGCAGCACGGACAGGCATCGCGCGCACTTTGGCTGAGCGAGCCGAGTTAACCGATGACATCAACTCGGCCGATCGAGCAATAAAGTTTGCGCCCAATGACGCTGAAGCTCATTTCGCTCGTGGGGAAGTGCTGCAAAGCAGCGAGGATTATGCAGAAGCATCGGTCGAGTTCGAGCGCGCCGTGCAGTTGCGCCCGCGCGATTATTTTCTCTGGCTCATGCTCGGGGTCACTCGTGACGCGAATCAAGATCAGGAGGTCGCGTTGCGCGCTTTGCGACAAGCGGCGGTCCTGGCGCCGTCTTATGCGGCGCCGCGATGGCAACTCGGCAACCTGCTATTGCGAATGGGCCAGTACGACGAGGCGTTTGCCGAATTGCGGCGGGCAGCGATCGGAAATCCTAAACTTTGGCCCAACGTCATCGACTTAGCTTGGGGTGTTTACGGTGGTGACGTTGACGCTGTTCTTAAGGTCATTCAGCCGCAATCCCAGGAAGCGCGTTTGTCGCTGGCGCTTTTTCTGGCCCGGCACAATCAGTCAGCCGCCGCTCTCAGGCAGTTTCGTCTGAGCGCGCTTACTGATAGTGCGAAGAACGAAAGCTTGCTGGACGAACTCTTAAAAGCGCGAGCCTTCAACGAAGCGTATGAAGTTTGGGGAAGGATTCACGGTCTTCCTTTGCGCACCCTTCCTGACGGTCGGGTTTCTGACACCTCTGCCGGGATTCGCGATGGTGGATTCGAAGAGCCGATTACGGTAGGACAGTCAGGATTCGGTTGGCAAATCACGCCGAACGTTGCGAACGTGACGATGTCTGTCGAGACGAATGAACGCCACGATGAATCGAGAAGTCTACGCATCGACTTTCGCGGTAACTCGATCCCAATGTCTCCTTTGCTCACTCAATTGGTGCTGGTTAAGCCACAGATACATTACCGTCTCAGCTTTGCCGCGCTCGCGAAAGATTTCGTTTCCGCCGCGGCCCCGACCGTAACGATCACCGATGCTTCCGACCAAAAGAACGCTGTTCTGGCTGAGTCAATGCCTCTTCGCCCAGATGTAGCCGGCTGGCGTGACTTCGCGATCGACTTCAACACGAGCGCCCAGACTCAAGCGATTTTCATAACGGTCGCCCGACAGAGTTGCGCCAGTGATCCATGTCCTGCGTTCGGCACGCTGTGGCTTGATTCGTTCTCACTCAAGTCGACAGGGCAATAGCTGCGCGCCTGACTTGAAAATCGTTGACGCACTGGGGCGGCCATGGTACTTTTGCCATTCTCTAACTATTAAAAATCCGCAAGCAGCACTGACCCCTTGCGACAGTTTTCGCTGGAGGCAAACGTGAAGGACAAAGATCGTCAAAGAAAGCCCCTCGCTCGCAAAGACGGTCTCGTGATTCAGGAATTGCCTGACGAAGTTCTGGTTTACGATCTCGATAGCGATCGCGCGCATTGTCTTAATCAAACCGCCGCGTTCGTCTGGCAGCATTGCGACGGCAGGAATTCAACTAAGCAGATCGCGCGGAAACTCGGTCAGCAGTTCGATTGCTCAGTCGATGAGAAGATCGTTTGGCTGGCGCTTGATCGGCTAGCCCGCAATCACTTGCTGGAACGACTGCCTGTTCCTCCTCAGGAAATACAGGGAATGAATCGTCGCGCAATGGTACGCGCTCTCGGTCTTGCCGCCGTTGTTTCCGTGCCTATGGTGACATCGATTGTCGCGCCGACCCCCGCTCAGGCTGCAAGCT
>QHXE01000857.1 GCA_003222835.1 Acidobacteriota bacterium
CCGGATCTTGCGCTTCGGCGATTGCGGTATTCATCAATACCGCGTCTGCGCCGAGCTCCATCGCGATTGTCGCATCGCTCGCGGTTCCAACTCCGGCGTCAACGATGATCGTGGCCTTAGGTAGTTGTTCGCGCATGATGCGGAGGTTCGTGGGATTCTGAATGCCCAGTCCTGAGCCTATGGGCGCAGCCAGGGGCATGACTGCGGGACAGCCGGCATCGAGAAGTTTCTTCGCGACAATTAAGTCGTCGGTGAAGTAAGGGAGAACGACAAAGCCTTCTTTTACCAGGATGCGCGCGGCTTCAAGAGTCTGTTCGTTGTCGGGAAAGAGAGTTGTTTGATCTCCGATTACTTCCAGCTTAATCCATTCGGTATTCAAGGCTTCACGCGCGAGGCGCGCAGTGCGAATGGCTTCTTCCGCCGTGTAGCAGCCGGCCGTGTTCGGGAGAATCCGCAAGGAAGGATCGAGATGATCCAGAAAAGATTCACTGCTGCGATCCAGCGGCACGCGACGCACGGCGACGGTAACCATCTCGGCGCCTGACGCTTGGTGCGCGGCTTTCATTTCTTCATACGTGCGATACTTACCGGTGCCAATGATTAGACGCGAATGAAACGCACGACCGGCAACCTCAAAACGATCGGTAAGCGCGACTGCGGCAGTGGACATAAAACTAACTTCCTTTTCTAAGTCTGCTAAGACTTTACACGGAGGCCCGGAGAAACAGAAATCACCACACAATTACTGCTTACTGCGTTTTGCTTACTGCTTACTGTTCTCCCCCGCCAACGAAATGAACAATCTCAACACGATCGCCGTCTCTCAGAATAGTATTCGGCCATTCTTTTCGACGCACTACCTGAGAATTGAGTTCCACGGCGACCCGCTCAAGCGCGAGTGAGAGTTCCTTCAACAGATCGCTCAGCAGCGACTCATCCCTTAACTCGTGTCGTTCTCCATTGACTTGGATTTGCATCGTCGTTCCTGGGGGATTCATGCCGGCAAAATGATTCGCCTCAACTCGGCAGTTTCACCATCGGTTTCAGCGCGCACCAGGATTGCAGCGCGACCGTTTGTAAATCTTGGCAATTGTGCAAAAATCAACGCCACGCCATCCTCGTCGGCAGTTACCATCGCCGATTCCGGCCGAAAGCTGCTTCCGAGGATTTTCAGACTTACTCGGGCTTTTGCAACTGAATATCGATCATCACCGACGCAACGAGTCACCAGTACTCGGAGAGTAACCGAATCGCCCGCGCGTAATACTGGTTCCTCGAGCAGCCAGACTTTAAATCCTTCTTCTTTTTCGATCGCCTCCGAAATCGAAAAGCGATCCTTCGCGACGCTGGTCGTTTGCTGAGCGTTCTCTTGGCCCGGTGACTCTGGTTCTCGAATGTCAGCCGGTTCTGGCTCGCGATGTTCTTCCTTGGCTCGCCTACCTGGCTCCGCAGCTTTGCGATCGGCGGCGCGTTCGCTCAAGCGCTTTAGCTCTTCAATCCGTCCGGCGCGAACGGCGGCGCAAATCAACTTGTGCTGTCGCTGAAGCCGCTTGGCCAGAATCGCCTGATCGAAACCGGACAGGACCAGATCGTCATAGGGCGTGCGTTTGCTCGCCAGAATGGCTCCCTCCAGATAAACCAATGAAAGAATGAGAGGCGTATTGATCCCTTTGTCTTCAGTCTGGACATGGTAAACCACGCCGTCGTATTCCACGTCTGTGTTGTAGCCGGTAATCACTGTCGTCAAATCGCAAGCCGTTCACGAAGTCGGTGAGAGGGGCAAGTCGAAAGTAGCATAACGATTTTTCAACGATCAATCCAGATCAATTTTTGCCGCGACGAAGCAACGGACGAGCCGCTTGACACACCATGATCCTTGCCATACGATCTCGCTTGTACAATGATTCTCAAGCAAAGGGGCAAGAGCAAAGGGCGAAACGCTAAGAGCTATAAGACTATTTGACTCAAAGGTCTTTGCGCTTGGCCCTTTGCCACTTCGGTGATGAATTTCAGACTCATCGACTACCTGCCGATCCTTTTGATGTTTGTAGTCGCGGCTGGCTTCGCGATCACCTTCATCGTTCTGTCTCAGCTTGTGGGCCAGCGAAAACCGACCCGCGCTAAGTTGATGCCTTACGAATGCGGCAAGGATCCGGTCGGATCGGCGCGCGAGCGTTTCTCGGTAAAGTTTTACCTGATCGCAATGATCTTCATCCTGTTCGACATTGAAGTCATCTTTCTAGTGCCTTGGG
>QHXE01000858.1 GCA_003222835.1 Acidobacteriota bacterium
ATCAAGCGACACTGGAACTCGTTTGGACGCGATTGCATGCCGCAATGCTCGAACTCGGCGACAGCGTGGAGGTAATTGAAACTGCCACGCCACAGACGTTCTATGAAACTACCCGTCGTAAGTTTGGAATGGTTGGTGGGCTCTGTGCTTCAAGGCTCTTCTCGGAAGACAGTTTTAGGACAATCTTTCCAAACGTTCTTCTGGTTGGTGATACGGTTTCTTCGAGCCCAGGTCTCGCAGGCATTTCGGAATCAGCGAAGGCCATCGCCGATGTTATCAGGAAACCCTAGTCGGCAGGAATCGCAGCCCAAAACCAATCTTTTTGCGCGCCGTTTGCCTTAGTGTATAGTGTCTGCAGACACGAGGCTCTATGTACATAACGATTGACGAGTCTGATCGACGACCCATCTATCGTCAAGTCGCTGACGAAATCAAAGGTTTGATTGCACGCGGCGAGTTGCGTGAAGGAATGGCGTTGCCGCCTGTGCGTCAAGTGGCGGACGATCTGGGTATCAATCTCAACACCATTGCCGCAGCGTATCGCGAACTGCAGAAGGAAGGACTGCTAAAGATTCGACACGGCTCAGGCGCTTTGGTGTCGTCTCGTCGGTTGACTCAACAAAGCGATACCGAATTGCGCAAAGGCCTGCGCGCGTGCCTGGCACACCTGGTTTTGGCGGGTTTACCGCGCTCGGAGATTGTTGAGATTGTGAACGAAGAAATCCGCGAGCTATTCCGACGCGAACGTTAACTTGAGATCTTTGCCAGCTTGCCAATTAGAGTGGGTCTTTGCCTCTCGGCAAAGAGCGACCACCTGGATCGGGAGCAGCCGGGCCAGCTTGCGAAGGTCTTGAAGGGCTCACGGTCGGCGGCGCGGACACTGTGCCTCCTGAACCGGATCCGCCTCCTGTCGATCCTCCCGAACCCCATCCACCCGAAGAGCCTCCGGATCCACCCCAGCCACCGTAGGAACCGCCCGGCGAATTGCCAACAATCACAGGGCCGAAGTATCCATTAGCCCCACCGAAACCATACCCAAGCCACCCGCATCGACCGTAATGGTGGCCGTAAGGCGAAGACCATCCATAACGGAACGGGAAGAAAGTAAAGCCGCCCGCGAACGGACTATAGGTCCAAAGACCAAATCGGTTTGCGGCAGAGAACCCCAAGTCCCAACTCGAGTCAAAAAGGTAACCGTTAAGTGTGCGAATCGAAAGCCGTTCATTTGCTCGAGCGAGAAATTCCCCGCGCTCTTTGCTCCAGTCGTCGAATTCGTCGCGGTCCTTCTTGGTCAACTTTGCCGTAAACGACGAGCCATTCCTAAAGGAGGCCTTTGTTCCACCTTTAATGATGCCTTGTCCATCGACAAGAACGCGTCCTTTTTGCACCAGCAACTCAGTTGAGTCTGGGAATACATTGATTCTATAGACTCCGCGGCGCACGATTGTAAACCGTGTTTGCTTCGTCAAGACTCCAATTTGCAGCCTGAGATCATCGGTTCCAGTGGCCTCGATGATAGCGCTTCCGTTAATAAGCCTTAGCTGGAGGTTATTCAGCGAATTATCAGTGAGTTCGAATTCGCTGTTTTCCGTCACGCGAAGATAAGAGCCCGGATTAAGCAACACTTCGACGCGAGATCCGCCTCTGGTAGTAACTACATCACCTGAGGTCAGGTCATCTTTGGCGGAAAGATCTTGCGGCGAATTCTGGCCAGCTCGTTGAACCAATACGCGCCCAATCACGGAATTAATGCCTCCCGCTTTTGCCGATATGCCAAAGCGCTCGCGATTCTGCCCATAGCTCACG
>QHXE01000859.1 GCA_003222835.1 Acidobacteriota bacterium
AATTGCAAACACTGCTTCGGCGGCAGAAACAGTAAGAGCGTAGCCGCCTGGTCGTGAAATGAATTTTCTCCTGTTGCCGCTCGACGACGTGGCAGGCTCGAAGCTAAGAGGCAGTTGCGACATCACCTCCTTTGCTCTGAGCTTAGCGCTAGAGAGGGCTCCCGTTATTGGGTTAGAAAGCGGTGAGCCTTCTCTTTCTGCCGTGCCGGTATGGGAGAAGAAAAGCAAGCTCACGATTAATAGCAAGGGCCCGGCAGCTGTGTTCCGATTGCTCATGAGTCTCACATTCAGGTCGAGTCGTAGTGCGGTTACGGATTTCAGAGGTCCAAGACTCATTCGTCCTAATCTTCCCCTGTGAATGCTACTGAGCAAGAAAGGAAAGGCCAAGTGCGGTGAACACGATCTCCATTCGCGTTCAACCGCCTCGGCCCTTGCGTTCACGAAATGCTTTCTTGAGCTACCCGAGAAAAGGCAACGTCGGCGTCGCAAACGTCGAGAGATTTGGGAAAACCGTTGCGCGATCGCTAACTGCGAGTCCGTACCAGGTCGCCAACGTGGCCGCGTATTGGTCTACAGAGGTTGTCGGAATCCAGCGGCCGCGATTGTCTGTGTCATCCGGCCCTCCCAGTTGAAGCGTGGGATAACCAAAAGGCAGGCCGCTTCCATCCGGCCTTCTCGATCCATAAAACATTCCGCCCGCGACTGACCCGCCCATAATAAACGCATGACTGGCCCATGCATGATCGGAGCCCACACTCGCTGCGCCAGATCCTGATGGCTGCAGCGTTCGCCCGAAGTCCGAAAGCGTGAACGTCGTCACATTATTACCGAGTCCCTGCGCTACCATTTCATCATAGAAGGCTCGCATCGCCTGGCTCAGTTGCGTAAGCAAATTGCCCTGACCGCCGGCGCCGTTGGGAACCGTCGGGTCAGTCGAAGTTTCGTTCGTATGCGTGTCAAAACCCCCGAGCGAACAGAAGAAAATCTGTCGCTTCATCGTAATTCCGACCGCGTCTTTTATCTTGATGAGCTTGGCGATTTGCTTCAATTGATTTCCCAGCGACGTAGTCGGAAACGTGGCTGTGAGCGTTGGGTCGGTTTGATTCAACGCCGTGTCGGCAGACAAAGCCTGACTGGTTGTATCGCTGGCGGCCTTGATCAGCGTGGCATCCAAATCATAACCGAGCAACGTTCGATAGCTGCTGCCGCTATTGTTTGGATTTGCCGCCGAAGGTCCGCTCCAGTTTAGCAGCAGAAGGTTCGCGAGTGTCGTGGGCGCCGGCGCAATAGCCAGTAGCCGCGAATTGACACCGGTACAGAAGAGGCTCGAGCCCGCCAGCGTAATGTTCATTGGCAAAGCGACGCTGCCATTGAGCGGATTTGTTCTATCGGCGACTCGGCCGCCCCAGCCCGTCTGGCCCACAGTGTTGGCGACTGAAGTCATTTGCTGCGCGACCTGATCGGAATGTGAAAACAGTTGGTACGGACGCCCGATCCCGGCTTGGTACTGAGCACGCGTAATCGGCCGCACCAGTGAACCATAATTGCAGAGAACCGCCAGCTTGCCTGCATTCCAAACATCGAGCAATCCCTTGAAGGTCTGCGTTGGGTTCGCCACTTCGGGAGATAAGTTTGGATGAAAACCGAAGGCAACGCCGCTCGTGTTTGAAGGGGTGAATTTCACCAGCGCCGATTGAGAAACCGCGAGACCCGACGCGTTCCGCACGGCAAAATACCCGCCCGGCGCGTTGTAGTCATCGAACGGGACGATCATGTTGTTGCAGTCTGACCCGCCGGCAAGGAAGATGCACACCAGGGCTTTGTAATCTGAGGCGACATCCGTTTGCTGTTGAACCATCGCATTAACCAGGTTGAGCTTTTCCATGCTGGCGAGCATGGCGGCGCCAGTTAGCCCACAGACGGATGTCCTGAGAAATTTCCTGCGTGAATCGTTCATTTTTGTTACCTCTCCACCTGATATTGCGACGACGTCGCGACCAAATAAATCGCTGTGCGCGTGCGGCCCGCCGGATCGGAACTGGCGATCGCGTTGACTGCCGTCACAATATTATTCTTCACCGATTGCGACATGTTTCCGTGCATCATGCCGGCATTCAGCGCGTCCACAAGTTGTGTGGGATTGCCGGCCAAAGACTGGTACCTGGAGTAATTAACTTGGGTCCCGGTCGGACGATTGGGCACACTCACCGCAATTCCATTACCGCTGTTCGCGAGGAATAATGTATTGGCGAAATTTGCTCGTTGATACGTAGTCGACGTGTCGAGTAGACCGAACTCCGGACCGACAAGATTTGTTCCAGGCAAGGCAAAGTCCGCCGGATAGTAGCTGAAGACCGTCGGCGGATTGAATAGGTTCTGACCCAACGGGACCGTGAAGCTTCCAGCTCCCGTGTTGTTCGTCGCCAGCACGCCATCGCTGGTCGCATTGAACGTGCGGAGCATATGAGCAATCCATAGTACAGGCTCGCGCAGGTGGCCGAAGTTTGGATCGGTTTTCACATCGCCGCGAGCTTCGGGATCGAGGAAAATTGCGTTGATAACCGTTTTCATATCCCCGCGCGTACCAGACCCATTGTTGGCAAACGTCGCTGTTCTGGTTATTGAAGAGAAGATCGATGGCCTGACTCAACTCGGCCGACTTGTAAGCCTGTTTTTGGGCGGTCGTGGTGCATGGAGGATTTGAAGTTGTACACGCCGGAAAATTCACACCAAAAAAAGTCTTCTGACCTAAGTCGTATCGGCCTGTATTGTTGTTCAGAATCATCGGGTCGACATAGTTTGTAACCGGGGTATTGACGCCGTTAATGTTAGTAGTCGTGTTCGGAGCCAAATCCCAGCCGGTCATTACCCGCGCCAGGTTGGTAATTGTGGACTGGTCGTAACTCGGAACGCGATTGCTCTGAGCATCGAGCACCGGCGTGCCGTCCTGATTCAGCGCATCAACGCCA
>QHXE01000860.1 GCA_003222835.1 Acidobacteriota bacterium
CCGAATATCAAAGCAAGCGATCGTCTCATGCGATTAGAACCCTCCATAACTTCACGAAGGGCAATCGCAATGCCGACGGACGAAGACTCGGAAAATAGAGAAGGCGGCCGAGTCAGGGCCGCCGTCATTCTATATGTGATTGATTGAGCTTTAAGCCGTTACTGAGTCCGCTTCATGCTGGTCGATCAGATACGGCGATACAGGTGGAAGCGGATTCTCGCTGTCTTCAGCAATGATCGCATTAATGATTGGCAAGCTCAGGGAATGCTTCTTCGGAATGTTAGGCACGTTGTGACCGGCCGCGTAAACGGGATGGCGTTCGTTCTCTTCGTACCATTCTTTGAGATTCGCGGTCTTGTGCATGTTCTCGATGATCTGCCGCCAGCCAACGCCGGTGTTGTAGGCGCAGAATGAGATTTCGCCTTCCTGGAACCACATGCCTTCAACACAAAGCACTCGCCAGTTGTCAGTAGTAGTGTCCTGACCCGCGCTCGTCATACGATCGTTACGGTCTGAATTCGAGTTGGTCGAAGATGGCTTGAACAAGTTGACGATCTGGGAAATCGGAAAACCTTCCGGCGCCTTGGCCGCATTGTAGTTGCGCATGATGGCCATGCCGAGCTGCGCGTACGAAAGCTTCTTGCCGCGCGCGGTGTCGGTGATCACGGCCACGTCTTTCATGAACTGTTCATAGTTGAAGAACTCGAATAGCGATTTGAATTCGCCTGTGTTGCGATTGACGACCGCCAGCGTGAAGATGCCGCAGTTCGGATGGCAATTGCACGATGACCAGCCCCACGGCGCGTCGGCGCCCTGCAGCATGTCCATCACACTCGTAAAAGCTGAGTAAGACGAAAGTGGAAACCAATCGCGCAGCGGCTGCATCCGTCCGCCGAGCTGATCTTTCAGATCGTGCGTCATGCCGGCGAGGGTGTAACGCCACTTGGTGCGCAGCTCATCAGAAATATCTTCATCGCGACCGGTAAACGAAACCGGTTGGAAGGCGATGGTCTGCACTTTGTCGATATTTTTCGCGGCGAATTCGACGATCTGGCCAATCGCGTCGTTGTTGATGCTATTGACGATCGTGACAACCAGCGTGACTTTGATGCCGACGCTCGCGAGGTTTTCAATCGCGCGGACTTTGACATCAAACAGATTACCGACGCCGCGATGCTTGTTCTTTTCTTCGCCGACGCCGTCGAACTGTAGATAGACGCCGTGTTGCCCGGCGGCCTTGGCGGCTTTGCAAAACTCGATGTCTTCGGCAAAACGAATTCCATTAGTCGCGGCGAGGATGCGATAGAAACCAATCTTCTTTGCGTAAGCGACAGCGTCGAGGTAGTAAGGCGAGAGCGTCGGCTCCCCACCGGAAAAAAGAATGATGACCTGGCGCTTTGGTTTGAATGAGACCGCGCGATCCAAAATCGCTTTCGTATCTTCAAACGTCGGCTCGTGAACGTAACCAACCTGGTTCGCATCCATGAAGCACGGATTGCACATCATGTTGCAGCGATTCGTCAGGTCGACAGTCAATACTGCGCCACGCCCAAACTTGATGTTCGACGTTCCGTGCTTATGAACGTTCGCATCTTCCGCCGCACGAAAATCGCGTCCAAAGAAAAGCGATTCAATTCTTTCCAAGAACGCGGGATCGGTGGCCATCACATCCGTGAACTCGCCGTGCTTCGGGCAAGTCTTGCGCATGATGACCTGGCCGTTCTCTTCCAGAATTTGTGCCTTAAGTTCACCCGGATGCTGATGCATCAGAGTCTCGAGCGTGGTCTCGCCTGAAATCACCGCATCGCGCACTTCCTTCACGCAGCGCGGGCACAGCGAATCTGTTTCTCTGGGAAAACCTAACGGCGGTGCACTGCGTTCGTATGATTTCAGCAGCGGGCCCGGCGCCCAATTCGGGCGAATGGCTTCGCCTTCAGGCAAGCGACGATTGACGGATTGGAAAGCTTTCCAAGCTACATCGGAAAGGGCCGAAACCACCTTCGAGATAAAAGCTTCTCCTCGGTTGATGCGCTTTCGAATTAAGACGCGCCGGAACGCCTCAAAGCTACAAGAAACTTACGGTGTTAGAGTACCAACTTTAGTTGGGTCTTTTCTCATTAACCAAAAACCCGACTGAAGTCGCTGAACACCGTTAATCCATGCCTTAAGATGGCGGCAGTCATGATAGTTTGGTGACACGGGGAACGCAAGACAAAAAAGCTCAGGGAGGCCGTCTTAACGAACTCTTGACGAAAAACACCAATGTTTCTGGTACCTCAGGCTGAATTCGGTTCGCCATTCGCAGGAAGCTTGTAGTACTATCTGGCCTCGCCTTATAGAGACTGTCAATGAGCACGCCCGGCAGATCAGTTTCGGAATTGACAGGGACGGGCGGGTTGTCGGCGACAGCGCATATCCCGAAGAGTCGTCAGTCTTGTGTCTGGAGCCGGGGGTGAGATTGCCCACGTCAAAGACGAAAAATTTCCCAAACCGCCGCGCAAGTCTTTCTTGACACCAACCAGACGTGTGACTAGAATACGCCCACTCTTTATCCAGCAAAGAAAATAGCGATGTCGGTATTGCCGTTTGACGTTAGATTCTTAATGCCGTAGTCGTTCCTCGATTTTCTTCGAGCTTGGTTCGCCCGGAAAGGAGAACTCCAGTTAGAAGTGGACGCAATTTCCGCAAGCAGTGAACGCGGAACCTCGTTTCGTTCTCGGAAGCAGAAGGGAGAATAGAAAGATGGCAAAGCTAAACAGGGCTGATCTAGACGGCGTAATCAGAAGATATGCGCCGCTGATTTGTCTTCATCCAAGGGAGAAATATTTTCCGTGCTCGGTCGAGTGGTTTCTTGAACGAGCTAAACTACGTCGAAAAAGCGGTGGCGATGGAGTTCCGGTATCAGTTTCTACCTTACCGACTCAGAATGTCGGCGAGGGCGAGTATTGGCTTGAATACCCAAACACCGACGAAGCCAAGTCTGGCAAGATGGACACTGCCCGCGCGTATGTTCACGCTCGTCTTGGATACGATGAAAGTTACACCGACCTTCAATATTGGTATTTCTATGCCTACAACGGGCCCGGGACCTCTAAAGTCGGTTCACTGGTTGCTGACACCGTCGTCAAATCGGGCGACGTTAATATGGCGCCCTTAGGAGAGCACTTCGGCGATTGGGAACACGTCACAATCAGAATCGATAATTCTTCAAAGAACATGATCGGCTATTACCTCTCACAGCATAGCGACGGTGAGTGGGTTACGGGTGACGAGTTAAACCATCGGGACAAGCTCGCCCAGGATGCCGAGGTGCGATTACTAAATCCTGTGGGAAGGGACCAATTGATCGTGTATCCCTCACTCAACGGACATGGATTCTATCGCTGGAAAAACGCCCGCAACTATTCGGAACACCGGAAGTACACGGCTGCCCACACCGGTGTGGAATTCCGTCTTTGCAACGACACTGATGACAGGGGCCCCAAGTTCGACACCGCCAAAAGTTGGCAGCTCGTCGCGGTTTCCCCTCCTCCCTATGCTGACTTTCTTGGGTCTGGCAAACCGACTGAACCCCGTTGGCTGAGCTATCCATATCGTTGGGGGCCAGAAGGCACTCAGACAACGCTTCAGCCTAATCATGTCAGGGAAATCCTTCAGGCCGCGTTTGGCGTCTTAGGGCTTGCAGTATCGGCTACTGTGGGACGTCTGGCAACCGAGCTTGCATTTCTTTACAAGAAGGTATGGGCCAGGAAGAAACCCAAACCACTCCATTCGTTGCCGAAGGGTACATATACTTCCAAGGCACCAACAATGGACTCTACCGGGTCCGCGATGATGGCAGCGGCACCCAGAGAATCGGTCGAACTAATGGTTCAGCTGGTAACGAGACCAGAGCTCAACCAATTGTTTACAAAGGCTACGTCTATTTCCGCGGATCCAACAACGGACTTTATCGCGTGCGTGGAGACGGCAGCGGTTTTCAGCAAATCGGAGGCGGACTCGAAACCATTGCCGCGCCGTTCCTTTACAATGACTGGATCTATTTTCAGGGCACCAACAGCGGGCTCTATAGAGTGCGAATCGATGGCAGCCAATTCCAGCAAATCCGCGATTACGAGACAAAGTCTTCGCCGTTTGTAAGCGATGAATGGGTGTACTTCCAGGGACGGGATAACGGTCTCTATAGGGTGCGCACCGACGGCAATGGCTTCCATCGAATTGGAGGCAACGAGACCTTGGCTACCCCCTCTGCGTCCAGCGGCTGGGTCTATTTTCGAGGAACCAACAACGGTCTCTATCGCGTACGCTTAGACGGAAGCGGCCCGCTACAGCGAATCGGTGAGAACTTTCAGGGCAACGGTTTTGAGGGACATTCGACGCTGTCTGCTCCGGTGGTTCAAGGCGATTGGGTCTACTTTCAGGGAACAAATAATGGGCTCTTTCGGACGCGCACTGATGGCAGTGTCTGGCATCAAATTGGAGGCCACGAGACCACTGCCGCTCCGTTCGTCGTCAATGAGAAGGTTTATTTTCGCGGGACGAACAAGAAACTCCTGATGGTGTCAACCGGCGACAGGCGGGAAGCAGCTGCCGGTGCCGGTCGCTGAGGACTAGACCCCAAAGCGAACGGCTTGCCTTTCTTGGGGGCCTGAACGATGCTCAGCCAAGCGCTGATCATATTGCAGGCCTCTTTTTGCCTGGGGACCCTGTGAACTTCTGGCTCCAACTCATTCGCAGTGGCCTTGGAACTGCACGGAGACGCGATCTTGCAAAAACGGAACGGTGTACTCGCTTTCTTTCACGGCCCCTCTGAGAATACTCGATCTGAGAACACAGTTCCTGAAATTCAGGCGGCGTTGTATTATTTGACCTCGCATCTCTAATGAACACGCCTGGAAACACAGTCTCCGATCTCGCGGCTCGTGTCGGCGGCTCCATAGTCGGCGACGGTGACACTCAAGTTTATCGGGTAGCCAGCTTAGCCGCGGCAGGCGAAGGAGAGATCGCTTATGTCGAAGACGAAAAACTTTTCGACGCGGCGGCAAAAAGCCAGGCTTCCTGCCTCATCGTGCCGGCAGGCGCTAACATCAACGCGGCTTGCCGAATCGAGGTTAAGAATCCCAAGCTGGCCTTCGCTTTGATCGCTGAAGTCTTGCATCCGCGAAAGAAGCGGGCGCCGGAAACTCATCCTACGGTCGTCATCGGAGTGAATGCCGACATTGCTTTCGAAGTCTTCATCGGCGCTTTTGTCTGCATCGGCGAGAATTCGATCATCGGCGATCGGACGCAAATCCGCGCCGGCGCCAAGGTCGGTGACAACGTCAGCATTGGCAGCGATTGTGTGATTCATCCGAATGTTTTTCTCGAAGACGGCGTGTCGATTGGTGACCGGGTCATTCTGCATGCCGGTGTAGTCGTCGGCGCCGATGGGTTCGGGTACGTGCGCGGCGACTTGGGCTATCACAAGTTTCCACAGATCGGCACGGTCGTCATTGAAGATGATGTTGAGTTGGGCGCGAACACCTGTGTCGATCGCGGCGCGCTGCGACGAACGCGAATCGGACGCGGCACGAAACTCGATAACATGGTTCATGTCGGTCATAACTGCGACATTGGAGAGCGGGTGGTGATTGCGGCGCAGACCGGAATCAGCGGCAGCGTGACGATTGA
>QHXE01000782.1 GCA_003222835.1 Acidobacteriota bacterium
ACATAGACTTCTCATTAACCGTCTCGGCGTAATCTGCGCAATCTGCGGATAACTTTCTCAGTATGTTGTTACACATGAATCGTCGACGATTCAATCTCGGGCTTTTCGGCGCAGCCGGCGCGATCGCGTTTCGTCAATTCACATTTGCGTCTCAACCACAGCTTCGCGTGAATGGGCCGCGACTCATAGAGCATATCAACGCGCTGGCTGAGTTCGGCAAGAACCCACAAGGCGGCGTCAGCCGTCTCGCGTACAGCGAAGCCGATCGACAGGGACGCGAATACGTGATCGGCCTGATGCGCGCGGCCAAGCTCGATGTAAGTATCGACGCTGCCGGAAACCTCATCGGCCGGCGAGCGGGCAGCGATAACAAGCTGAAGCCGATTCTGTTTGGCTCGCACATCGACAGTGTTCCCGAAGGCGGAAACTATGACGGAGTGGTCGGTTCGCTCGGCGCGATTGAAGTCGCGCAGACTCTCGCAGAAAAGAACATCGTCACGCATCATCCGCTCGAAGTCGTCATCTTTCAAAACGAAGAAGGCGGTTTGATCGGCAGCCGCGCAATGGATGGTGAGTTGACGGAAAAGGAACTCGATCTCGTTAGCCGCAGCGGCAAAACGATTCGCGAAGGCATCAAGTTTATCGGCGGCGATCCAACGAAGCTTTCAACCGTTAAGCGTGAAAAAGGAAATATCGC
>QHXE01000783.1 GCA_003222835.1 Acidobacteriota bacterium
AATTGTTCGTTCAGATAAGCTTGAATTCCAATTTGCCTCAGATGTAGAAAGTCAGTGTTGTGCTGAGGATCAGCACCATCACCCTTCGATCCCCAACTTGATTGCTCCAGGAACCTTTGCAAGTCCTGGTCGGACGGAAAAGATGAATTGTTGAACTGGGCCCGATATTGGTCGATTGTTAAGGGAATGGCAAAGGGTGGCGGCGTTGTCGGAGCCGGCGTGCCCACTCCGGGATTGTCGTCGGCTGGTCCACCGCCGATTTGACCGATGCCGACGCGAACCCGATTGCTCCCCATGCCATGCAGGTTCAAACGGACAAGTACGTCACCCAGGTTGCTCGCCATCAAATCATTCAGGCGCAAAACGATCATGTATATCCCTTCGAAACCCGGAACCTGACCGGCGTATTCGACCTTCAGTGGATAATGAACGTGCGCGCCATCTTCGGCGTCAGCCGTCAGAGAGTTCGCGCCTTCGCCCGCCAAAAGATCGAGATTCATGCAGAACAGCGTGATGCGTGTGCGGTCATCGTTGGGGCTGAAGTTTCGTTCGGAGTTCAGCGAGAAGGGCTCAGCTCGCATCGAAACTGATTCGAGCACGATCGCGCGAGTCGAAGTCGCTGAAACGCTAAACAACAGCGGGCTGCTCTGGGTCGCTCCCGATGTGTTGGAAGCGCCGCATATGAACGCGGCCAGACCCGCGCATACGGTTGCCGCAAAACGCTTGCGCGAAGCAAAGGCTCGGATTCTCATAAGGGTTTTCTCACTTAGTCAAGACAATTCCCACGATCGACAATGAGGCTGACCAAATCTTTGGTGGAGGGGCCACCGGGCGACTGAACCCTGGTTCGACTGAATATAGC
>QHXE01000784.1 GCA_003222835.1 Acidobacteriota bacterium
ACAGAATCGAACCGCCGACACCCCGGAACGAACCCTTGCCGCGCGTCATGCTGCTGGAGCGGCTGAGCGTTCATGGGCGCGCTCGTACTTGATCGGCGAGCGGTATCCGAGCGAGGGGTGTCGGCGATGCGGATTGTACCAACCTTCGATCCACCCGAACAAATTCCCATTGACATCGAAAGGAATTGGCGAATCATAGGCTCGACAAGTCGAACCTGATTGGTTCCGCTCCAGGGCCAATTGGAATGTTCTCCACGAGGGGGGCTCCGTGAGAATCGCCACCAGGGTCAGGTACGCAGTATCGATATTCACGTTCTTCGCGCTGGCCATGGTGATCGCTGGTTGCGGAGGTGGCAGCGGAGGTGGCGGGAGCGGAGGACCAACGACTGCGGCTGCACCCACGAATCTCTCTTATCCGACACCACCCCCCCTTCTTGTCGGTGCACCGGCTCCAACCCTAATGCCCACTGTTGCGGGCACCGTGACGAGTTACTCGGTAAGCCCGCCTTTGCCGAGCGGGCTGCAGCTGGATGGCACGAAGGGCGTCATTTCGGGGACCCCGACCATCGTCACGCCGGTTGCGACTTACACCATCACAGCATCCAACGGCGGAGGCAGCACTGCTTTCGGGTTAAGTCTGTCCGTAGACGCAAGCCCGACCGTACACCTGACGGCAACAGCAACTGGGGCGAACGGGGAGGCTCTGTCGTATCAGTGGCGGACGACGGACGGACACTTAACGAACGTGAACGGGGCAATGGCGGACTGGGTACTTCCTCCGGGGCCAGGATTACATTTTGCTTATGTGCTGGTGTCGAACGGGAGAGGGGGCTACACCCAACGTCGCGTTAGGGTGAACACGGATACGATCGGGAACCCGGCGGTAATCCCCCCCGCTACTAACCTTAATGCACCGAAGACAGCTAGTCTTCAAGGCGACTTCTATCGGTCTTTTGTCACCTGGGGCGACTATTACCCAACCCCAGATATCCTCGTGTATCTGCAGGACAATAGTTCGGTAAAGCGATACCCGGCGAGCGCTATGGTCACTACCAGTCTCAGGGGCGAGTTCG
The DNA here is from genome assembly GCA_003222835.1 of Acidobacteriota bacterium. The sequence goes on from QHXE01000784.1 coordinate 1,074, forward strand.
TCATCCCTGGCGTTCCGCCTTTGATCAACTATACGGCCTGGTGCTCGGTAGACGGAGGAACTACTTATAACACTTGCACAGACGGGAATGTCTACAACGGATTCCCGCCGCCCCCTTTGTCATCGGTGGCCGTGACAGATTACGGCGTCAGCGGAGGTACCAGTTACCCATCAATTGTCGGATCTTTCGCGCTGCAAGACAGCAACCCTTGTGGAACGGTTAACGAGTTCTTTGGAGTCACGGCGACGGCAACAGCGACTTTGGTCGATAGTTCGGGCAACAAGCTGGTAGGGCCCGCTCGAGTTGATGAGTTTGGGTATTACGCCCTGCCGTCGATCTGGCCGAACGCGTTTGAGGGCAAGGCTGCAACGGTGTCGCTGCAGTGTGAAAACGCCGCGCCTGTCACAGTTGCAATTGGAAGTCTTAACGCAACTGGTGAAACGTGGTTGGGTTCGGCCACATTGATGGGTTCAAGCGCACCTACGGTTTCTGCAATCTCGGCAACCTACGACGGTTCTCCGATTGGGACGTTTCTGCCTCCGACCTCCGGCCTTGTTTCTGATTCCTATCCGCGTGCAGACCAATTTCTCAGGGTGAAGGGATTGGATACTCGCGTAGGTGCCTGCCTGTATTACCAAGCAATAGGAGCGGTGGCGAGTTGCGATGCGGCAGGTAATCCATCTGGAGCCATCAGCTTTGAGGACTGGAAGCGCGCTGTCAAGATTGGAACCTATGCGTCCGGTGCGAGCGAGTACACGGCCACTTACATCAACAAAGTGGATGTTAATCTGACGCGCAACCACCACTCCATTACGTACGGGCCGAGCCAAACGGCAGCGTATAAGTGCAACCATCTCGGTCCGCCCACGTTGAACTCTACCCAGAGCGACATCGATATGGCGATCGACAACGCAGTGAATGGCAAGAACCTAGAGGCTTGTGGCGCGATTGATGTGACCCCTGGAGCGAATGGCCAAGAGTCGGTGACGCGCTTTTTGATCTTTGGACCGAGCGGGGAGTTGCTGCTATCGGTGAATCTGGATGGTCGGCAGGAGAAGTTCGTGCCTGGAACGTGCGTGGCGTGTCATGGTGGCGATCACTACGCGGGGAAGTTTCCGGAGGATGGAACAGGGCTGGCCGACGTGGGCGGGCACTTCCTCCCCTACGATGTCGGCAACTTCGAATTCCATTCTTCGAGTAGCGCCACGCTGACAAAGTGCGCGCAAGAAGAAGCGATCTATCGTCTGAATCAAATCGTACTAAATGCGAACCCCACAAACGCGGAGACGGAACTGATAGCGGGGTGGTATCCGACGAACAACGGGAGCCAATGCCCAAGTGTAGTGCACGCGCTGGACGAGTCCTACGTGCCTACGAGTTGGCAAGGGCAGAGCGCGGTGGCAGTCAGTTTTTACCAGAACGTTCAGGCGCGAAGTTGTCGATATTGCCATGTTGCGCTGGTGGAGGGCTACAACTACGACCATTACCAAAACATCACGCCGGGTGGTCCAGCTTACAGGTCGGGCAGTCCTGATGCAGCTGTTGGAATTACGACCTGCGATCTCGGCGGCGTTTATCAAATCGTTCGGTCTCATTCCATGCCGAATTCTTTGGTAACCT
>QHXE01000785.1 GCA_003222835.1 Acidobacteriota bacterium
TGAATAATATTCTGCGGAACTCATTGCTCTATTTTCTCCGCTTGTCATCCTTAGTTGCTGTAAAGCTAAATTTTGTCATTTGGCCGCGAGCAATGGCAGTTGCGTCGTTCATCAAAAACCCTTCCTGATGTGACGCAGCCAGAGCAAGCGGCTTTTTCAATGCTTCCGGAATCGGCAATAGTAGCCCGAGCTGCATATGTTGCGTGCGATTCGCTCCGTAATGCGGCGGCAGCCCCAGTCGTACAGCCACTTTATCACCCTCCAAGTGATGAAAAGCAAAACGGGTTAGAAAGTCTGGGCGCAACTCGTATCCTGATTCACCTAGTTCATAGTCATTCCTGGCAAAGAGCTTTGGCATCTCTAACAACCTGTCCGGATGAGAGTCTATCGTAGCCAGAGCCTTCTTGATGACTGGGTCAGCGAGCATAGACGTAAAGATATCTTCTTGCGAGAAATAGTCTGTTAGCTTGATAATCCGGCCCGATTCACTTAGGTTGACATCCATCGGCGACATCTCTTTGTCCTGGGTATATAACAGTGGGCCTGGCTTTGTTAGATCGATCGTAGTGAAACGCGTGTCCGCCCCAGGGTGCGCACCACCACAAAAGTCAGCCTGATAATCAGCGTAACTTATCAAGTGGCCAACCACCGAGAGAAGCTGGAAGTCTCGCTCGTACTGACAATTCATTGCTCTTGGACTAGTGTCCTCTCGCAGGGGTATAACAAAATCGTCGTAGCCTTTTTTAGCTAACCGTTCCCAGAGTCGTTCTGTGGCGCCGGAACGCCGAGCATACAAGTCAACAGTCGTCCACCAAATCTCTACTCCTCCACTTTGGCCGCGCCAAATGTCCTTGGCCTCTGGTGACGATTCAGCGGCGTTGGCGACATTCTCCGCAGCCGGCGAACCTGATAAATTGGCGACTGTTTGCTGTGCCGGGCGATTCTCTCTGGTGACAGAATTACCTGTGCACATAATCGTGCAGTTTGTTAGCACGATTAGCAAGAAAGCCTTCTTCCTCGTTAATACCACAATCGTCGTCTCCATCCGCAATTTTCAAGTGCTGTCAAATATCCTTGAGCATATCCCGCAATCCTGCGTCCGTTCGTGCCCATGTCGCCGTTGACGATGCTTCTCGCGTGGTAAAAATCCGTGCCCTCATCATTTATGAAATCTTCCAGCGCTTTGCCCGTGAAAAGACCTCCTTGCATACCAGACACGAGTATCTGAGCGGCGATCTGCGGATCAGTCGCCAGACTTGGGTCGCCAACCAAGTCGTATCCGAGTAAGTCTGACCATTCCTGATAATGCTTGCGTCCGGTAATTTGAACAAAG
>QHXE01000383.1 GCA_003222835.1 Acidobacteriota bacterium
GTCAAATCGTGACCGCCCGTAATATTGATGAGCACACCTCGCGCTCCCTTGATCGAAGCCTCTTCCAGCAAGGGCGAAGAGATTGCTTCCTGCGTCGCCTCGATCGCGCGATTTTCGCCGCGGGCATGTCCGGTCCCCATCAAGGCCATGCCCATGCCCTGCATGATCGTGCGCACGTCGGCAAAGTCCAGATTGATCAGCCCCGGCACGGTGATCAGATCGCTTATTCCCTGCACCGCCTGACGCAAAACATCGTCGGCGGCCCGGAAGGCGTCGGCGAATGATGCTCCCTGGGGAACGGCGGCGAATAATCTTTCATTGGGAATAGTGATGACCGTGTCGACGGATTCATGCAACTCGTTAAGACCCTGCTCAGCCTGTTGCATGCGGCGCCGGCCTTCGAAATGAAATGGTTTCGTAACTACCGCGACCGTAAGCGCGCCTAATTCGGTGGCGAGTGATGCGACGATTGGGGCGCCGCCCGTGCCGGTGCCTCCACCCAGGCCCGTCGTCACGAAAACCATGTCCGCGCCTTCGAGGACTTCAATAATTTTGTCAGTATCTTCGAGTGCCGCCTGCCGGCCCACTTCGGGATCGGCGCCGGCCCCAAGACCTTTGGTCAATCGGCCGCCGAGTTGAATCTTGACGGGCGCACGCGAACGCTTCAGCGCCTGCAGATCGGTATTGGCAACGACGAACTCGATGCCTTCGATGCCGGAGTCGATCATGCGATTCACGGCGTTGCCGCCGCCGCCGCCAACACCGACAACTTTTATGCGCGCACCGGTAATCGGCGGCTCGTCGTCGATAAAAATATTTATGCTTCTGCCGGGTTCGCGTACCTCAGGTGTCATGAGTTTTTCCTCTCTTCCAAATCTTCCGAACCGGGAAGGTGTCCACGGCCTCTTTCGTCTATTTTGGGTTGGCAGAACCACGGGCCCCTATATCTTGCGAACAACATATTGTGCCATTGGCGCGCCAGCATACAACACTTGGTCAAAAAATACTACTACTAAAACGATTGCGAAACTTGGAAACGAAATGCGTCAGTCGCCCGGAACTGCCGCGCTTCGCGGCGCCCGCACGATGTTCCAGCGCGTGCGCTCGATGTGAAACCAGCGCAAGTCCCGCCGCGGCTGCCCAAGCCGGACTCTGAACGTCTTCGACGAGACCTCCGAAACGATCGCGCTCCGGATAACCGGTGCGCACCGGAGCATCGAAAACCTGCTCGGCAGTCTCGACCATGCCGTTGAGCAGAGCGCCGCCGCCGCTAAGCACGACGCCACTCGACAACTGTCGATTCCAACCGGAGTCCCTAATCTCGTCAGAAACATGCATCAAAACTTCCTCAGCGCGGGGCTGCAAAATATCGCAGAGAATTTGTCGCGAGAGCTGTCGGGGCGCGCGACCGCCAACCGAAGGAACGTCCACCATCTCGCCTCGCTGAGCATCGCTCAACGATGCACTCGACGCACAACCGACGGTGCGCTTGATCCGCTCAGCTTCGGGAATCGGAGTGCGCAAGCCGAATGCGATGTCGTTAGTAAAATGCGAGCCACCGAGTGGGAAAACGGCCGTATGTTGCACTGCGCCTCGCTGGTAGACGCAAAGACCCGTTGTTTCCGCTCCAATGTCAACCAGGGCTGAGCCGTACTCCTTATCATCTTCCGTGAGCGTAGCTTCGGCGGCGGCAAGCTGTTCGAGAATCATGTCCGCGACGATTAGTCCGGCCCGATTCACCGCGTTGATGGCATTCTGTCGCGCGGTCACCGGGCTCGTAACGATATGCACCTTGACGGCCAGTCGGGCGCCGGTCATCCCGACGGGATCGTTAATGCCATCCTGATCGTCGACGATGAACTCCTGGGGAAGACGGTCAACAATTTCGCGGCCGGCGGGAAGCTGAATCGCGCAAGCCGAATCGATTGCGCGGCGCACGTCGTCGGCGCTAATTTCGCGGTCGCGCCCGGCTACGGCGACTATTGCCTGGCCGTTAAAGCCCATGATGTGCGAGCCGGCGAGGTTGATAGTTACTTCCTCAGCTTGTAAACCGCTCATTCGTTCCGCGTCTTCGACAGCTCGCTTAATTGCCTCGATGGCGGCGTCAGGATTCACAATCACGCCTTTGCGGAGACCGCGCGATTCGGTTTCTCCCATGCCGAGAATGTTAAGCAGACCTTCGGCTCCCGGACCGGCAATGATACAGGTCACCTTGCTGGTGCCGATGTCTAAACCGACGGTGTGACTTGTTCGCTTTGCCATTAGAGGTTCGTCTTCCTGGTTCAATTCCTCTGTTTCAGCGCGTTCTCAAGCGCTGACTGTTCGTTGATTTGTCTTCGCGGCGCGAGTTCCTTCGATCAGCCTTCGGCCGGTTGTCACCGAGCGAGGGACTGTCCGGCCCTTTCTTATTTGCACTCCTATCGATTGCCGGCGTGACTTCGACATTAGAATTCGACTCAGGCGCCGGCGCGTCGATGTTGTTTGAAATCTTATTGCCGGAACTCGTGCCCAGGATTACGCGATCGCCTTGCAAATCGACGTATGTAATAGCCGCGCCGTTCATGGACTGCTTGTAACGATCCAGCACTTCCAGCGCCAACTTCAAATGATTGCCGAGGTCCTGTCCGCCCAGCCTTACCTCAATCTGCGAATCGTTACCGGCGAGCTGCGCCCGCACGTCGCGCAAATCGATCAGATTAATTTCACTCACGCGCTCCGCCAGACCGAGGGTCTCCCAAGCCCGCACGACCTCCTGATATTTCTGCAATCGCGCGACGTTGTCAGCGCGCGCTTCGTCGTTGCTTTCCTCGGTCAAGCCGCGAATAAAAAACGGCGGCAAGTGATCGGCGGGTTTCGTTTCTCCTAACATGACTCCCTCTTCGTCCACCCAAACGAGATGTCCCGAGGAAGAGCGTAGTACCGCCAGTGGCAGACGCTCAGTAATGCGCACGCGCAAACGATCGGGCAGCACTCTCGTGACTATCGCTCGGCGCACTCCGGGCAATCGACCCAACTCAATGCTGAGGGCTGAAAGATCGGCTCGCCACACGCCGGTGCGCGCCACCGCGCGTCGAGTCAATCCTTCGATTTCTTCCGCCGAAGTAGGCGAGGCGCCAGTCACATCGATGCCCCGCACCTGAAACATCGAGGCCGAAGCCGCGGCTCGATACCCAACGATCAGCATGATGATCGTCAGAATTGCGAGCAAGCCTTTCAGCGCGAATGGCACGTAACCAAATAGCGCGCGTAACGAGACATTCCTGGTGCGGCCCGCCGCCGAACCGTCGCGCCGGGCGGGACGTTGGACGAAACCCTTAGAAGTGGTGGCTCGTCGCGAACCTCTGGATGCAATGACTTGTTCTCTCATATTTTGTGTAGCATAAACTTTAGTTTGTGATTTTTAGCAACATTCCCTCTCCCTTTGGGAGAGGGTTAGGGTGAGGGCTTAGTGACGCACCCACTTTTGTCCTCTTCTCCCACATCGACACGGGAAACAAATAGGAGATGAATTCTTACACTGCTCTTCTATGCCCTCACCCCAACCCTCTCCCAAAGGGATAGGGAGCATCGACAAACTGAAAAGTCTGTGCTACTCGCTGCTCCATAACTCGACTTCATACTCCAGATCGATTCCATGTTCGCGCTTGACGCGCTCGCGAACTTCTTCAGCCAGGGCCAGTGCATCCGCTGCTTTGGCCTCTTCGCCTTCGGTGACGATAAAATTCGCATGCTTCTGAGAAACCGTCGCGCCGCCGCGCCGAGTTCCCTTCAAACCGAGATCGTCGATCATCTTGCCCGTGCCGATCGGACTTGCCGGCGCGTTCTTAAAGAAGCACCCAGCCGAGCGCGCGCCATGCGGTTGCGTCGCCATGCGTTGGCTCTTGGCTTTTTCCATCCGCGCGCGAATTTGCTCGGGATCGTCTGTGTGTAGCGACAGGGTAGCGCCCAGCAGTAATTCACCTTCTTTGAATGAGGTGTGACGATAGTTCCATTTCACTTCATCTCCAGGAATCTCGCGGACGCGGCCATCCCGCGCGACGCGCACAGTTTCGACCACCGTGCCAATCTCCTGCCCATAAGCCCCGGCGTTCATCCATAGCGCGCCTCCGACGGTTCCGGGAATTCCGTTCAGTCCTTCAATACCTGAAAGACCTTGCCGCGCGGCATCGATACAAAGACGAGGTAGTGAATAGCCCGCGCTGACCGATACCAGGTTGCCATTGAAAACTGGATTGGCTTTTAATTCTTTAAGACTCACGATGACGTAATGATGCTCGCCGTCGTCGGCCAGGACATTGCTGCCGGAACCAAGCGGTCGCCAGGCAATTTCGCGCTGATCGAGTTCATGGACCAATGCCGCTGCAGCCGTTTCGTCTCGCGGTGACAGCACCCAATCGATCGCGCCGCCTACGCGCAAGCTCGTCAGCTCAGCGAAGCGTCGGCCGCGCTCGGCTCGGACACCAAGCTGCGACGCCAGCGCCCCAATCGTCGCGTCGCGCGATGCTGAATCGGTGTTGTTTTGTGCTTCGACTTCGATCATTTCTAAGCATGAGATCTAGCTCCCTCTCCCTTTGGGAGAGGGTTGGGGTGAGGGTCCAGCGCGAACTCAAAAAGCTGTCATCGTCTTTTCTTTCACTCGAGTCGCCCCGGATAAGGAAGAAGAGTTCATTTACTGTGTTGCTCAGCTAAACCCTCACCCTGCCCTCTCCCAAAGGGAGAGGGTAAACATTTCTTAACTCGACGGCAGTGCCCCCTCTCGCAATAGTCCTAACAACTGATCGCCGACGCGATGCACCGAACCTGCTCCCAGCGTAATCACGAGATCACCCTCGCGCACAGTCTCGCCCAAAATCTGCGGCCCATTCTCGAGCGCGCCGATGTACTCGGCGTTTTTGTGCCCGTAGCTCTTGATTCGATTCGTCAATACCTCCGCATTGACTCCGTCGATCGGCGTTTCGCTCGCGCCGTAAATGTCAGTCACCAACAACACATCGGCGTTATTGAAAGCACTGGCGAACTCGTCCATCAAATCATTCGTCCGCGTGTAGCGATGCGGCTGGAAGAGAACGACGATGCGACGGTTCGGCGCGCCGATTCTCGCGGCGCTTAACGTAGCCTTGATCTCCGTCGGATGATGGCCGTAATCGTCAACGACCGTGACGCCGCGCTCTTCCCCCTTGAACTGAAAACGACGATCGGCGCCGCTGAATTCGCTAAGTGCCTGCGCAATCTTTGCGAACGGAACTTCCAATTCAAGCCCTACCGCGATGGCCGCCAGCGAGTTGTAGACGTTGTGTTTGCCGGGCACTCGCAGCGAGATCGGACCAAGCACATCGATGCCGCGCCAAACCTTGAAACTCGAGCCGAATGATTGGTCGTAGCGGATCTCGTGCGCCGAGATATCGGCCTGCGCGCTCAAACCGTAGGTCACGCGGCGTCGTTCGACTTTCGGAATCACCGCCTGCACGTGTGGATCGTCGAGACAGAGAACTGCCGCGCCGTAAAACGGAACTTTGTTGACGAAATCGGCGAAGCACTTCCGCACGTCTTCCATGTCGTGATAGTAGTCCATGTGTTCGCGATCGATGTTAGTGCAAACTGCGATCGTCGGCGTCAGCATCAGGAATGAACGATCGCTTTCGTCGGCTTCGACCACCATCAAATCACTCTTGCCCAGACGCGCATTCGCGCGATAGGTGCGCACGATGCCGCCGACGACGAAGGTTGGATCGAGGCCCGCAGTTCCCAGAACGGTCGCGACCATCGAGGTCGTCGTAGTCTTGCCATGCGAACCAGCGACCGCGACGGTGTGCGGCTTCATGCGCATCAACTCAGCGAGCATTTCGGCGCGCGGAATCAACGGAATCGAGCGCCGGCGCGCTTCGACGACTTCCGGATTGTCATCGCGCACTGCGGTTGATCGCACCACGACGTGCGCATCACCAACATTCTCTGCTGCATGCCCTTCGGTGATTTCCACGCCCAGTTCTTCCAGATGTGAAGTCACTTCAGATTTCTTTAGATCAGAACCCGACACGCGGAAGCCGAGGTTGGCGAGCACTTCGGCGATGCCCGACATGCCGATGCCGCCGATACCGATAAAGTGAATATGCTGAAAGCGTCTGAACATGATTTTAAATTTCAGACCTCAGATCGTTATGGACATTGCGGACACAGTTGGCGACGTGGACACGGTGAAGTCCATGATGGACTCACCCTCGGTCTACAGCCCTGTGCCTGTCGCCTGCCAGTACTCTTTCGATCAAATCAACCGTCGCGTCCGCGGCGTCGCGTCGTGCCAATTTACGCGCGGCTGTTTCCATTCGCGTAATCTCGTCCGGTGCCTCGATCAACGAAGTGATCTCATTGGCCAATCTCTCGCCGGTCAACTCCTCCTGAACGATCATTCGCGCCGCGCCCGCATCTCGCAGCGCCTCGGCGTTGCGTTGCTGCTCAAGTTGACCGGGCAACGGCACCATGACTGCCGGCTTTCCCGCGGCCATTAGTTCAGCGGTGGTAGTTGCGCCTGCCCGCGAGACGATCAAGTCATTTTCCGCGACCGCCGTCGTCATATCGTCGAGGTACTCGCGCACCTCGGCTTGTTGCTTCCAACTCGCAGCTTGGTAAGCGTCGCGCACCTTCTCGAAATCCGATTTGCCAGTCTGATGCGTCACGTGCATGCGCGCGCGATAGGATTCGAGCCGTGGCAGCGCTGCGATCATAGCGTTATTAATCGCGCGCGAGCCTTGCGAACCGCCAAACAACAACAAAGAGAATCGCCGCGGATCGCGCTGTTTAGGTTTGATATCAAAGAACTCCCGCCGCACCGGATTGCCGGTGACAACCCCTTTGCCGCGAAAATATGGCAGCGTGGCCGCGAACGAAACTGACGCCGCATCGACAAAACGCGCCAGACGGCGATTCGTAAATCCAGGGACGGCATTCAACTCCATCACAACCGTCGGACAGCGCATCAACGCCGCCGTCAACACGACTGGTCCGCTGACGTATCCACCAGCCCCCACGACGACCTCGGGCGCGAACGACTTGACCAAGCGGCGCGCATTCAGAAAACTCTTTGGCAAAACCAACAAGCCACGAAGCCGCTGCCCCAACCCCATGTTTACCAATCCCGCGCTTTCAATAATCGAGAGTTCAAATCCTGCTTGCGGCACCAGGCGATTTTCCAAACCGCGCGTCGTGCCTACAAATCGAACCACCGACTTCGGGTCGCGTCGCATGACCTCTTTCGCGACCGCGATCGCCGGATAGATATGCCCGCCGGTGCCGCCGGCTGCGATTAGCACGCGCATCTTTCATCCGTACCGGGGACGCGCAACAACCTGCGCTCTCTGTCGCCGCTCCCGTCTCTGTTCCGCGCGATTCGCGCCTTGCCAATCCTCTTCGTAATCATCCTCGTCATTCGCCCGGCTCTTAAGGGGAGCGTACTGAGAAATGTTCAGCAGGATTCCAACTGCCGCCAGCGTCGGCACCAACGAAGAACCGCCATAAGAGATGAATGGCAAAGGAATGCCTTTCGTCGGCACCAGGGCGAGCACCACGCTGATGTTCAAGAGCGCTTGCGCGATAATTCCCACGACCACCCCCAGGCCTAGCAACGTGCCGAAGCGGTCCGGTGCTCGTAACGCTGCGCGCGTTCCGCGCCAAAGAAAAACTGCGAACACAAAAACTACCATCAAGGCTCCTACCAGACCCAACTCTTCGCTGATCACCGCAAAGATAAAATCCGAATGAGCAAAGGGCAGGAAGAGAAGTTTCTGACGGCCCTGCGCGAATCCGAGTCCATGCGTCCCGCCCGATCCAACCGCGATAAGCGATTGCACGACCTGGTATCCCGCGCCTTGCTGATCGGCCCAGGGATCGATGAACGAGGCCAAACGTCGCCAGCGGAACGGCGTGAAGATCAGCATCTTGCCGATGAACAGCAAAGCTGGCACGGCGGCGTAAGACATGTGACGCGGGCGCACGCCGGCCGCGAAACAGATCGTAAGACAAATAATCGCCAGCATCAGCGCAGTTCCGAGGTCCGGCTCTTTGACAACCAGGCCAGCCAGAATTCCCAGCACAACCATGCACGGCAAGAACGTCTTCCAGAACAAATGCTCTTCACCCGCTCGCCTCCCCAGGAAGTAGGCGAGGAATAGTGCCAGCGAGAGCTTTGCAATCTCGGACGGCTGCACGGAAAAGCCATTGAACTTAATCCAGCGTCGGGCGCCATTCACCGGAGAAAAAGCAAAGACTGCACCCAACAGAGCAACCGTCAGAAGTAGCGAGCCGAAAACAATCCATCGTCGATTCAGTCGCTGATGATCGAACCGCATGGTTACAAACATGGCGGCGAATCCAATCATCGTCCAGACTGCTTGCTTGATCACGTAATGGAATTGGCTGTGGCCTTCCTGCTGCGCGATCACAGCCGAGGCGCTATAAACCATGACCACGCCAAACAACGCCAGCCCAACCGTCGCTGAAAACAACCATCTATCGAATTGCAGTTTCTGCGGCATTAGAAGGCCAGTCTCTTGATCTCGTTCTGACTCTAAAAAGCGAAAGCCCGAAGACCGAAGACTTCATCTTTGAATACTCTTCCCCGGTGCTCGAAACTCTCGAACATGTCAAAGCTGGCGCAAGCAGGCGCGAGCAAAATAATATCGCCGCGCTTGGCCGCCGCGAACGATCGCGTCACGGCATCATGCATGTTGGCTGCGTGCTCGAATGGCGCAGCCTTCTTTAATTCTTTTTCGATCGTCGGCGCGTCCTCGCCGATCAGAATCATCTTGCGCACGAGTTTTCGAATCAATGGCGCCAGCGGCGTATATGGCGCCTGTTTACCGCGGCCGCCAAGAATCAGAACGATCTTGCCGGCGTCGTCTGAAAAAGCTTCCAGCGCTTTCATCGTGGCATCCACGCTGGTGGCTTTTGAATCGTTGAAAAAACGCACGCCCTCTATTTCGGCAACTTCCTCCAGTCGATGTTCCACCGGGCGAAATCGTTGAATCGTTCGCCGCAAGTATTCCGGCGGCAGCGCGAACGCCAGACACACGGCCATCGCCGCCAGCACATTCTCGACGTTGTGAGTACCGCGCAGTCGCATTTCATCGCGCGTCACCAACACCCGCTCGCCCTCTTTGGTTCGTGACACCAATTCACGTCCGCGCAAAAACAAACCTGCTTTCAGTTCGCGCTTCACGCTGAACTGGACAACTTTCGCGCGCAATCCACTCGCCCACGACGAAACGATTTCGTCGTCAGCGTTAAGAATCGCCACATCTCCCGTCGTTTGATTGCGAAAGATCCTGAGTTTTGCCGCGGCATAGTCCATCAGTGAATCGTAACGATCCAGGTGATTTGGCGTGACGTTAAGCACGGCGGCGACGGTCGGATGAAAATCAACGATCGTTTCCAACTGAAAGCTCGAAACTTCAGCCACGGTCCAACCATCGTCGCGCGACGACTCGACCATTGAAATCAGGGGTGTGCCGATGTTCCCGCCCACTTGAACTTTCATCCCAGCGTCCTTCAGCATCGCTCCGATCAAAGTCGTAGTAGTAGTCTTTCCATTTGTTCCCGTAATCGCCACGATGC
>QHXE01000786.1 GCA_003222835.1 Acidobacteriota bacterium
TGTGAAGCGCGCCAAGTTCATCTACCAAATCTGCAAAGTCTGGGCCTGGGTAAGATTCGTCCGCTGAGCGGTGTGCCTGCGGTTGAAGAGCCACGCGGTAGCTATGGCAAATGCGCGCTGAAGTCGAACGGCAAAGACACGACAACGGGCCACTGGGAGATGGCCGGCATCATTCTGGAGCGCGCCTTTCCCACCTATCCCAACGGCTTTCCACAATCGATCATCGATCAATTTATCGAGCAGGCGCAGGTGCCGGGAGTTCTCGGCAACGTTCCGGCAAGCGGCACTGAGATCATTAAGGAGTTGGGCGAAGAACATGTAAAGACCGGCAAGCCGATCGTTTACACCTCGGCAGACTCGGTGTTTCAGGTCGCCGCGCATGAAGAAGTGATTCCGCTCAAAAGACTTTATGAAATCTGCGAAACGGCGCGGAACATTCTGCGAGGCGAGCATGAAGTTGGCCGGGTAATCGCGCGTCCCTTCCTGGGTGAGCCAGGTTCGTTCTATCGCACCGAGAACCGTCACGACTATGCCGTCCCTCCGCCACGCGAAAATTTGCTGCCGTTGCTAAGTCAAAATGGATTGGATGTGGTTTGCATAGGTAAGATCGCTTCCATTTACGATTCGGCGGGAGTTACCCAGGATTTGACCGCAAAAAATAACGAGCAATCAACCGATCAGACGATTCGAGCGTTGCATGAAAACACTCGCGGCTTGATCTTTTCGAACTTAGTCGATTTCGACATGCTCTACGGTCACCGTCGCGATACCGAAGGATACGCTCGCGCGCTTGAGCACTTCGATTCGCGCTGGTCAGAGATAGAAAGCGCGATGCGCGAAGACGATCTCGTAATGATTTCCGCCGATCACGGAAACGACCCGACGTACCGAGGCACAGACCATACCCGCGAATATGCTCCGCTGATTGTCTTTGGCAAACGCGCGAAACCTGGAGTTAATCTGGGCACGCGTAGATCGCTGGCGGACATCGGAAAGACAATCGCCGAAAATTTCGGATTGCACTTGGCCGCGGGCGAGAGCTTCCTGAGCGGTATTCTCATTAAGTCTTGATTTCCAGCATCCACAAAGCACTCTGGCAGTCTTCTGATCAATGAGAAGCAAAGACACGATCCACGAAATTACACGAGATTACCACGAAAATACGCTGACGGTTACCGAGCTTTTTTCGTGTGCGTTCGTGGATCGTTTCCTTGATCTGTCGCGACGATCTTTGTTGACAATTCTTCTCCTCTTCGCTTGCTTTCCGCTCTTGATGGAAACGCGAGAAGCCGCGCAAACCAGACGACCCCCACGTGTCGTCACGGCGCTGACCGACGTCATCTACGCCGTCCGATTCTCGCCCGACAGTCAAACGTTGGCGATCGCTCGCGGCTCAAGAGATGATTACCGCGTCGAACTCTGGGACACAACAACCGGAAACCTACGGCACACAATTAAAGGCTTCGATGGAGCGATATGGTCGATATCATTCGCACCCGATGGAAAGACCCTCGTAACCGCCAGTGGTGGAGTTCACCGCAACCGGATTGCGGAGAAGCCAAGCGCGCATGACGGCCGACCCTTCACCGAGTTGAAATGGTGGGATGCGCAGAACGGCGAGCTAAAACAAAGGGTGGAACTGCCGGACGAAGATCTGATTAGCGTAGCAGCCCTCTATTCTCCTAACGGGAAAACACTTGCAGCATTCGAGCAGCGCGCTGAGACAAGACTCACCATGATCGACAGTCGCAGCCCTTTGGGCGATCCGGACAATTTGATGCGAAATCCAATACGACGTTCCGTATTGTACGCCGCAGACTTGAAGCTACTGGATGCCATGACCGGCGACGTCACACTTAAACTGAAAGGAGAATTCAGCGGCGGCGAAATGCGCGGCTATTCACGGATGGATTTCGCGGTGTTTTTTAACCAACGACGCGACCCGTTGGTCTTATCTCCCGACGGCCAACTCGTCGCGGCGTGGAACTCGGCCGAAATAAGAATTTGGAGCACCGCTACTGGCGAGGAGTTGCGCAAGCTGAAAAATTTCAAAGGCCGGCTCGCCGCAGTCATGTTCTCTCCCGACAGTCGGACGCTCGCGGGGGCCATTACAAAACTCTCGTTCAAGAAAAATCAGCCGGACTTCAAGAGTGAAGTCCGCACTTGGGAGGTGGCCACAGGCGCAGCCCGACAGGTACTTCCGGTAACCACTCAATCCGCTTCGAGCCTGGCATTCGCTGTTAATGGGCAGCAATTGCTAATCGGTGGCTTGGAGCGGGAAGAGATGCGCTCGTTTGCAACTTTGGAACTGGCCGATTTGCAGAGTGGCAGCCTCGGCAAACTCATCGGAAAGGACGAAGGGACGGTAAG
>QHXE01000384.1 GCA_003222835.1 Acidobacteriota bacterium
TCTTCTTGCCTCAGTTGATCGGCGCACCGGGAGGATTCCGAAATCATCGCTTTCAGAACATCTCTTTGAGTGGTCGATGTTTTTTCCTAAGCTGCGAGCGGAACACCGATTGGATCCTCCTTTTGGCAGAGCATGCGACGTAACTTCGAGAGCGCGATATTCTCCAATTGACGTATCCTCTCGCGCGCGACGCCCAATTTTTTACCGATTTCTTCGAGCGTCTTCTGCGCTCCGCCGTCGAAACCAAAACGCTGGGAAATGATTTTCTTCTCCCGATTCGTCCAGTACTTCAATTGTTAGTGAGGTAGTCGTAGATGGCCGAGAAATCCTGGCTGGCGTGTCCTTCTCTCATTGCGAGGCGATACAGTTCTTTCGCAGCATTGGTTAAGGGCATGGCCACACCAGATTCGTACGCACTCACTGATGCGAGATGCATGTCCTTTTGCATCCAGCGCAGTGGAAATTCGGTTTCGTAATTTCCGCTCTCTATCTTCTGCCGCTTCGACGCGAGAAACGGCGCCACCGCGGGCGTGCCGAGCAAGGAATCGAACAACATCTTTTGCGAGAGCCCGAGCCCTTCACCCAACGCCATGGCTTCGGCGAATGCCGCCATGGCATTGCCCAACAGCAGATTGATCACCATTTTCATGGAAGTCCCCGTCCCGTGTCCGCCGGCGTGAACAATTTTGTTGCCCATACACAGCAGTAGCGGGCGAATCTTTTCCAAATCAGCGCCGTCGGCGCCAACCCAGAAAACCAGCTTCGCTTCGGCGGCCACAGGAGCGGAGCCGGTCACCGGCGCATCGACAAAGTGAACCTCGCGCCGCGCTGCCTCGGCTGCCATTTTCTTGGAGAACGACGGATTGACCGAACTGCAATCTATCCAAAGTGCATTTGGCTTGAGATGACTTAGAAAGCCGTCGCGACCCAGCGCCGCTTGCTCCACTGCGTCGGGATGAGCCAGCATCGTGAACAAGATGTCCACTTGCTCGGCAGCTCTTCCTGGCGATTCGGCGAACGTCGCGCCCTTGTCGATCAAAGGCTGCGCCTTGGCGCGAGTTCGATTGAACATGACCAAGTCGTAGCCGTGTTTTTGCAGGTTCGCCGCCATGCGGCTCCCCATGATGCCTAAGCCAATGAATCCAATTTTCATTTCCATACCTTCTCAGGCTGCGGTCACCAACTCCGGTTCCCGAATATTTCTTCCTTCGATCTCTGCCATCTCTTTATCGGTAAGACGAAGTGTGGCCGCGTCGACGTTTCCTTCAACTTGCTTGGCGTTGCGGGCACCGACGATAGCGCCGGTCACCGCAGGGTTTCGCAGTGCCCAGGCGATCGCAACTTGACCGGGCGGACGTTGAACCCGTTCGCCGACTTCTCGCAAGCGCTCAACAAGCGCGAGATTCCTCGAGAGCCTGGGTTCCTGAAATTCGATGTCGCGACTGCGCCAATCGCTCGCGGGAAGACTTGCTGCTCGTTCCCGCGTCATCGCGCCGGTCAACAAGCCGGAGGCCATTGGCGAATAGACAATCACCCCAAGCCCATTAGATCGACAATAAGGCAGAATCTCTTGTTCGACGTCGCGATGAACTAACGAATACGGCGGTTGCAGCGAAGTGATCGGAGCGATTGCTTGCGCCCGACGCATTTCGTCGACATCGAAGTTTGATACGCCGATCCATCGGACTTTGCCTTCCTTTTGCAACCGAGTTATTGCGCCCAAGCCTTCCTCTAGGTCGTCTGTCGGCCAGTGGATTTGGTAGAGGTCGATAACATCGACATTCAGCCGGCGCAGACTGTCCTCGCACTCGCGACGGATAGAATCCGCTTTCAAATTGCGATGAACATATCCCTGTTCGTCCCAGCGCAGACCGCATTTGGTGAAAACATACGGCCGTGGGCCCGGCCAGGTGCGCAACGCAAAGGCGACGACTTCCTCGGAGTGGCCCATTCCGTAAACGGCGGCCGTGTCGATCCAGTTAACGCCAAGCTCGAGCGCGCGATGAATCGCGGCGACAGACGCTTTGTCGTCCTGCTCGCCCCAACCAAATTCCCAGCCCGATCCGCCGATAGCCCATGCCCCAAAGCCGACAGGCGTGATGGACAAGTCTGAGTTACCGAGTCGCTTCGTTTTCATATCAATCTTTTTAAGTTTCGTTTTCATGTTCTGAGTTCCTTTGGCCTTCATTTGCTGAGACTCTTGCTCGTTAGGCCGCGACCAGTTGATGATGCGGTGCATTTAGTCGTGGTTTCATCGTGATCGGGTGTCGGCGTTCAACCTGGCGTTGCTTGTGGCAAGCCGAGGGACTGAAGCGTATCAGGCGATAGACTTCCGGTTACGCTTAGGTGCTGTGCGATTTGATACTTCGCCAGCGCATCACGCGTCGCCGGGCCGAAAATGCCATCGACTGGACCGTTGTAATAACCGAGTTGGGTAAGCTGCGTTTGGACAGCTTGGACCGTCGTATCAGCCGCCGGGGCACCAGCATAAACGGCCGCGGTGTTATCGTCCGGCTGAACGTCCGCGTAGTAATCGTACGGGTAGTAGTCGTCGGCGTAATATGGCAGATAGTCCCATGGAAAGAATCCGGGATCTAGTCCGAACCAGAAGCCGTCGTCAAAAACAAAGAAGCGCCCGTGGTCGAAGTGGGCATGACGCCGGTCCCAATCGCCGTGCCAATTTGCCTCATGACGTTCAGCAATGTGGTCCGTCCGTCCGTTCAATCCACGATGCAGGGCTGTTTGCGATGGACGCGCGGTTGAAGGGTTCATGCCACGATTGTTTGGGCGATTAAGTGCCGCCGTAGCGCGACCGGAAGTGTTCCCTGTGCGATTGCCACGGGCGACGTTCGTTAGGCCAGGCGCCGGACGTCCGCCAGAACTTTGCCGCACAACTGGTCGAGACGGTCCAAATGAATGGACGTTCGCGGCCCGAGTCGCCATGTGCGGGACTCCGCCTGAAGTGCGAGGCATGCCGAAGCTAACTCCGCCTCCGCGGTTGGCCGCTCCTCCAAAGCTCATGTGCGGCGCACCAAAGCCGCCACCGCCTCGGAAACCACCACCGCCACGGAAACCTCCGCCGCCACCGAAGTGTCCGCCACCAAAACCACCACCATGGCCTCCTCCCCCGCCCCCTCCGTGGCCAGCTGCCCACCCGGGTTGCGTGAAGGCGATCGATGTGATGCCGATTAAACTTAATAATGTTAACTTTTTCATAATCCAAGATCGTTCCTCTTCCGTTTCGCGGCTATTGCGCGTCCGCGGGATTTTGCGGTGTCACCTAAGAGTTGCCGCTTGCTCCCTCTTTCGAGTGAGAGTCCCGGGGACCTTGTAGCCGCGGTCGACGACGGCGGCTACAACACATGGCGCTGACTTTGTTTTGGCGTTCACGGCGGGAACCTCAAAAGAGCGGCCAGAACATTGCGACCAAGGCACCCATCGTCAGCATCGAGACAAGGATGAGCTCCCACGAACTAGCAGGTGGCGGCGCGGAAAGATGAGCCTGCGGATTTACGCGGCGTCCAAAAACCAGGCGGAGACTGTCGGGATGGTCATCAAAAATCAGAATATGCTGTATTTTCTTGCGCGCAGCATTTGTTGCCGGCAAAGGCTGCCCTGAGCGAGAGTCGAACGGGCGGCTCGGCTCCTTGATGACAAAAATCTTCTTTGCGCGGATGCCGAGCTGTCGGCTCACAGGCAAAGGTCGCGCCAAGTTCGGTTGATGATTAGGTATGGGTCTAACGAACGGCGCCGGGAACGACATTTGTCGATGCTGAAAGCTTTTCCTTTTCATAACCCCACGCTATGGCAGACCGTCACATTGCCGCCACGGCGCAAGAGCAGGGTTTTTTAGTGCTACTTGCGAAGTCATCCTTACTCCCTCGTTCGAGATAGACGAGTCATCGCCGAGGCCCGCGGTCTAGATGATCCGCTAAGGGTACTATTTCCGCCCCTAGGCGAATTTTCTTTGGGGCGCGGCACCAGCCGTAACGGAAGCCTGTGGTGGCCGCACTGCGATTGGCAACAGAGTTGAAACCGCCATCACTCCTGCGATCACGCGAAGCGCTCCGGTATAAGAGCCGGCCGTTTCTCGCATGTGCGCGATAAATAGCGGACCAAACGCGCTGGCGAATCCCCAGGCCGTCAGCATCAAGCCGTAGATCGGACCGACATTCTTCGGACCAAAGTAATCAGCGGTAAACGCTGGCATGGTGCCGAACCCGCCGCCGTAACACATCAACACGACGAATGTGACGATCGTCATCAAAGTGGCGGCGCCGATGTTCGGAAGAAACCAGAAGAGTAGGACCTGGACGAGGAACATCACAAAAAATGTTGCCCGTCTCGTGATTAAGTCGGACACCCACGCCCAGAATACTCGGCCGACGGCGTTACCGAGGCTGGCCACTCCTACCATGCCTCCTGCGACGACCGCGCTAACTCCAGTTAGTTCCTGAAAAATCGGTGCCTCCTGCGAAATGATCGAAATGCCCGCGCAGGTATTTAGAAACAGCAGCAGCCAAAGGGCGTACCACTGCCACGTCTTGAGCGCTTCGCTTAGGGTGTAGTCATGCCCAGCGCGCTGCGAACTTTGGGATGCCGTTGGCGTCCAACCTTCGGGTCTCCAACCGTCCGGAGGGTTTTGCATGAAGAATCCTGCGACAACCGTCACGACCAGATAGGCGATGCCGAGATACGCGAAGGTGCTCAACACGCCAACAGTCTGAATCAGCCGCGTCGCTAAAGGTGCGGTGACCAGAGCACCAGCTCCGAATCCACCAACCGCGATACCGGTAATAAGTCCTCTACGATCCGGAAACCATTTTACCAGGACCGCCACCGGAACAATGTAACCAAACCCAAGGCCGATTCCTCCGATCAACCCATAGCTAAGGTACAACCACCAAAGCTTATGCGCGGAGAAGCTGGCGAGAAACACTCCCAGGCCGTAGAGCGCTCCTCCCGTCAGCGCAACGATACGCGGTCCTTTTCGATTTAACCACAGGCCGCCAAAGAACGCGGCGATTCCCAGCACAAAAATGCTGATCGTAAACGTCAGCGTTACTTCCGAAATGCTCCAACCGAATTGCTTCACCAGCGGGACACGAAAGACGCTCCAGGCGTAAACGGCACCCAGCGCGATCTGCAAAAATACTCCCGCGATGGCAATGACCCATCGATTGTTCGTTCGCATAAATCCTTCCTACGACAGCGGCGTGACTACGGCACCGTTCTTGGGAATCGCATCGAGTGTCGCCTTATCGATGTGCAGGTGAGCCATGACCAGTTCCGGCGGTGTGTGGGCCAGCCACTCCGAGAACGAAAGGTCCTGATAGTAGCTGCTCTTGAACATCTCCAGGAAGATCAGGTCTGTATCCCCCGTATTCGCGATGTAATGCAGCAGCGTGTTTTCCACGTACCCGACGTCTCCTTCCTGAAAGTCCAGCGTCCGACCGAGATTGCCTGTCGCCACCACCGTCATTCGTCCCTTGCCAGCGATGTAGTATTGCCACTCGTCGCCGTTCGGGTGCCAGTGCAGTTCCCGCATTCCACCCGGATGAACGGTGACCATGGCCATCGCAACCGTTGTTGAGGCCTTGAACTTCTTCGAATCAACAATGCGCACCTCGCCCCCTTTTGTCTGCATCGTCGGCGGCATTTCCATCGTGCGAAAAGCAAAATCCTTCGGTGATTTTCCCAGCGTTCCTGCCGCCGCTTTCTGATCGGCCTCTAATGGCCCGGGAACATCCGTTTGGAAAATAAACAGCTCTTGCTTGGGTAAATTCTTCAACGCCTGTTCGCCAACGTTGAAATTTTTTGATAGCACCTCGGGCGGTAGATGGGCCATCGCGTCGCTCAACAGCAACGTGTCCGACTCGGAAAAATTACCGTCGTCGAACACCAGCATGAATTCGCAACCGTCGGGCCCGAGGCCCTGAATCGAATGGGGGATTCCGGTGGGAAAATACCAAAGATCGTATTTCTTCACATCGGCGACAAAACTCTTGCCGTCCGCGTCAATCGCCGTAACCCGCGCCGTCCCGTAAAGCATAATAGACCACTCGCCCGCCGTGTGCCAGTGCAGCTCCCGGACGCCTCCGGCCGTGAGTCTCATGTTTACGCCCGCCATAGACTTGGAGACGGGCAGTTCCCGAACAGTCACCTCCCGCGACCATCCGCCTTCGTAAACACGCTTGTTCGCAAAAGAGAACGGATACTTAAAGTTTTTGACCAGGCTCTTCGAGTCGGTGGCGGGTGGCCACATTGAATCCGGGTTCTGAGCATCAAGCTCCTTGTTGGCTGGGCCTGGATCAGTCTTGCTTCGGTCCGCACCCACCACTTTTTGCAATGCGGCAAAGCTGCCTGCTGCGGCAGCGGCTGTTCCGAGGAAACTTCGACGAGTAAATTCGCTCATAATTATTTCTTTTTAGGCTTCTGAGGTTGTGTTGGCGATTAAAAAATTGTTCACGTCATGCGCGCCACACTTGGTACAAGATGGCGATCAGGATCAGCATCAGACCGTTCCAAACAAACAGGATCTCCTCCAGACGATTGTGTCGGATGGCCGGTCCATCATTTTCGGCGTTTGGATCGCGATCGAAAAATTGGTGCCGGCGGCGGACGTTGAGAATGCCGCCAAACAGAAAGATGATCGCGGCGAGAGTGAATGCGATGCGCAGCGCCGGAACGCCGGCCTGTTCAATCACCGCAATGGACGAGGTTACTGGGTCCGTAGCTAGGGTGTTCATTTCGATCCCCGAAGCGTCGTCCCAACCCAGTCATGTCTCTCCTCCCCGATCATGATGATGCGATCGGGCGGGTAAGGTTTGCTCGGGTAGGGCGGCCGAAGCAACGCAGACGCGTTCGAAGCGAAGATCGATAATAAGATTACCGCTATCACAAGCGAACTATTCGTTTTCATGCGAAAAACGTATCGGTGCCTTCAATCGGTTTCTACGGCGCTTCCGTGGGATTCTCCGATGCCACTGAAGGAAGGATCGCGACTACCTCTTCGGAGGTAAATGCGCGCGGAAATAGCACCTCGCTGTCACTAACGAGCGCGAAATTATTGCGATAAGTCGAGGTCAGCCGGCTCGTTGAGATTCCAGAAAAGTGTTTCCTCTTCTTTCGCCACGTTAAGAGCACGCAGCTTGCCTGCTTTGACGAGTTTGTTCGTTAGCGTCTGAAGTGAAAACTCGATTCCAGAAAGCGCTTCGACAAGATCGACATGTGCATCAGCTGGATAAATCGCGGCCAAGGGTTCGGCCCGATCGTCGATCATCGGAAGCACACCGCAGCCGGGTTCGATCTCATTGCCAATCGCGCGCAAATAATCCTCGCTCATAAGCGGCATGTCGATAGCGAGCGCAAGCAAGTGACCTGTTTGGACTTGCGCGAGCGCCGCCGTTAAACCGCTAAGCGGGCCGCGCGAAGGCGGATCGTCCGATACAAATTGCATACCGGACGGTCGCCATGGCGGATCTGTCCGGGCGGAAATGAAAATTTCCGCCAGTTCCAATTTGCGCAGAAGGTCGAGTTGAATTTGCCAGAGCGGTTTTTCGCGAAAAACAATCGTCGCCTTGTCTTTGCCCATCCGATGCGATTCGCCGCCGGCGAGCAACACCGCGCTGATCTTCATCCAGCTCGCTCAGGCGCCCGTGCAGTCGAGCGCAATTTACCATCCGTCAAAATCCGGGCGCGCAAACCGCCCCGACCTTTGAGAAATTCTTCCGCACCGGGCGCAATAGCGCGGTCCATCCAATAACACGGTCGGCATTCTGCCGTCCCTTGAAACCGCACTCCTTGGACTTCAAAATCCTGGCCGATCAATTCATTAAGATCGACTTTACGCGTTATCACGTTGCGACGAACCAAATCAGGCGAGCAATCCTGAACTTCAACCGTGCCACAAAGCTCATCGAAAACCTCGAGTGAGAAAAATGTGATCTGGCCTTTGTAATCTTCCTCGTAATCAAAAAAGCGATCGCCGCGAATGCCGTGACCGGCCACGCACTCGATCATCGGCACTTCAATCGCTGGATAGTCATCCGGCTCGCGCCCGTGATGCCCGAAAAAATTGTGGCTGTGCGAAATGTAAAGGTGGCAGATTTCCATCGGGACAATGATACCATCGCGGGCAAGCGCCGCGAGCAATTGCGCGTATTCTACCGCTCAGATGAAAGAACACGGAATCGGATCGGGACAAATCGTCCGGCGCAAGGAGGATGGCTTGCTCGAATATCAGCGCGACGATCTCACCGTCGAAGAACCGCTCGAGATTCGAATTGGCCGTAAGACTCTCGCGACGACGATGCGCACACCTGGCCACGATGAAGAGCTCGCCGCCGGGTTTCTCGTTTCCGAAGGAATTGCGCGTAAGGCCGAACAGATCACGAAAATTTCACGCCCAGCCGATTCGGCGAATCGCGAAAACATCATCGTCGCCGACATCGCTGGGGGAGTGAAATTGAAACTGAGTTCAGCAAAGCGATTTGGAACGATCTCAACCAGCTGCGGAATTTGCGGCAAAAGCAGCATCGCGGCGATTCGGCAAAACTTTCCTCCGATCGCTTCTGCGCAAAACGTTCGGATCAACATCGAAACTTTGCTTTCACTGCCTCAGCTGTTGGAAGGACAGCAAGGCGACTTCGCTCGCACCGGCGGAATCCATGCCGCCGGCATCTTTGATTTAAATGGCGCCGCGAAAATCGTTCGCGAAGACATCGGTCGCCATAATGCTG
Source organism: Acidobacteriota bacterium (assembly GCA_003222835.1). Next base: position 8,742 of record QHXE01000384.1, read on the forward strand.
TGGACAAGGCGATTGGTCGCGCATTTCTCGATCGACTCCTGCCGCTGGATCGACATGTTCTTCTCGTCAGCGGCCGCGCTTCTTTTGAGATCATGCAAAAGGCGCTTTCCGCCGGAATTCCGATCGTTGCCTCAGTTTCCGCACCCTCGACCTTGGCAATGAATTTTGCGCGTGAAAGCAATCAGACCTTGGTCGGTTTTCTTCGACCGCCATCGTTCAACGTTTACTCGCACATCGAGCGCATCATTCTCGACGAACGCTAGTAACGTTCCGCGGCGAAAACTGATTCCGGATCGGAGCCGGAAACTTTGCCCACCGCAATCCAGCCAACGCGGCTGACCAGCGCGCCAATTAAAAACGAAAGTGCTGCGAGTGGAACCTGACCGAGCAGCCGGAGAACGATCGCGAGCGGGCCGTTCAAAACTTCGCCGATCCGAATAAGCCAGCCCGAGCCATGTTCGTGTATCGCACGATCGGCGGCGCCGTGTTTATCGACACTGAGCCAGACGAGGAGCGCCGATTCAACGCCGGCCGCATAAAACCCGAGGAAGTTGAGCGCGGGAATCCGATATCCGAGCAATTCCAACACTGCCGCGGCCGATCCCAATCCCGCCGTTCCAAAATGGATCGGCAACAGGGTGCGATGCAAAAACCACGCGGGGATCGCCGTCGCGCCGATTAGCACGCCGGTGTAGGTCGCGAGCAAAGTTCCGAAGATCGCCGAACCAAAAATGAAGACATCGGCAGCGAGGCGCAGGAGTTGATCGAGTGTGTCAGGGAAAATCTGATGAGCATGCAGTTCGAGCGCGATCAACCCCGGAACCGCGCAGGCGCCGAACGCGCTGAGAATCCAGGCGCCCATCGACATGGCCGATCGATGCTTAAAAACGCGCAGCATATTGAGGAAGAAACGACGGCTCCAGCGATGGCCGCGAGCCACATGGCTGCGCGCGCAACTCCGACGTTCGTCGCGAGCGATGGATCAACATGATAAAAGATGATCGCGCCGCTTGCGATCACCGCGGACATCCCGGCGATTCCACCGAAGAAAAAGTAGAGCGGAATTTCCCACGTCCAAACCGGCGGTTTGACTACGGGTTGGCCGTAGTAACCGGGTTTGCGCGGAATTGGGCCGCCGGCCACATCGACACCTTTGCCCGGAACGACCCCATCCTTCCATGCTTGCTCGCGCAATTCTTCGAGTCGCTTTTCGGATGGCGAATTCGTCATCATGAAAAAAATGCGAAGGCCACGAGCGTTGCGATGATGGATGCGATCGCCGTCGAGAACGCGGAGGTCCACGCCGATTTCAAATAAATCGTTGGAATCTGCGGTTTCGGCGGGAGTCCGTAGGCTTCCGGTTCACCGAGGATCAAAAAAAAAGCGTGGATGCCACGAACGGAAGTTTCCGTGGGATCGTAAAGTTGCGCGTCATTGTAACCGCTCCGTTTCAATTGCTGAACGCGCTCCGCTCCGCGCGCACGCAAATCATCGAGCCGGCCGAACACGATTGATTCGGTCGGGCAAACTTTGGCGCAGGCCGGAACGAGCCCGCTCTTTTGTCGGTCGTAACAAAACGTGCACTTGAAGGCGCCGCCCGCGTCCACCAGCGGCTCTGGTCGACGTTCGATCACGCCGAACGGACAGGACACGACGCAGTAACCGCAACCGTTGCAGACATCGTTCTGCACCAACACCGAACCAACTTCCGTGCGCATGATCGATCCCGTCGGACACGCCTCCAGGCAACCGGCTTCCTCGCAGTGTTTGCAAACGTCGGATAGAAACACCCACCGGAACGGATCGTCTGATTGCGGAGTCAGACCCATTGGTCCGGTGATTTGTTTCCCTTTCGGCCGGTCTTGTTCGAGGAACATGACGTGGCGCCAAGTCGATGCGCCAAGGTGGCCGGTATTGTCGTAGGAATTTCCCGACCACGTGAATCCGTCGTCGGGCACGTGGTTCCATTCTTTGCACGCGACTTCACAAGCCTTGCAGCCGATGCAAACACTTGGGTCGGTAAAAAATCCCACTTCGACCTTATCGTGCACGTAGGAATGCTTCCGCTGATTCGTGCTCTGGACTCCTTCGCCGATCATACGTTTACGCGCGATTCAGTGGCTTGGGTAGCGCACGCGTCTCGCGTGTTGGTTTCGGCGTCTCGCCGAAACAGGCTTTTTCCGTGTAGGTGCGGCAGGAGAAAAGTTCGCGATGGTGAGACACCATCGCCAGCACGCGAGACGCGTGCGCTACCCAAAGAAATTCGCCGTTCATTCTGCTTTTCCGTTTCTGACATGGCCGCTTGCTAGTCTTGAGCCGCGCGGAGCGCGTGCCGGCGGTTGTTCCGGATGCAAATTCGGCGGGCCACCCTGCGGCACGTATTTGTTGAGCCAATCTTCGAAGGCAGGTCCGCGCGGCAATCGGCCCGGAACAATATTGCAAGCGAGCGCCTTGGCTTCCATGATCGTGACGTTCGGCTCGCCCGAAATCGGGACTAAGTCATTAGTGGCGTCGCCGCGCACCGGCCCGGCCGAACCGAAATGAAACGGCATCGCAATTTGATGCACGGTTTTCCCGTTGAGATGCATCGGTCGGATGCGGCGACTGACGAGTGCGCGCGCTTCGATCGCGCCGCGTAAACTGACAATCGAAATGTAATCGCCAATATCGATCTTCAGTTCATCCGCCAGATGACTTAGGAAGCGCGACATCCCGCCGGCAGTATGATGCTCGGTCAGCCGGTAGGTTGTTAGGACAAATGGAAAGCGCGGGTCGCCTGGCGGCGCGAACCGATTTTCCTGCCGGGTGAACCAATTGACCACTGGGTTGGTGTCGCGCGAGTAAAGCGCGTTGTGTACGGGCGACTCGAGCGGTTCGTAGTGCGTCGGCATCGGTCCATCCTGCAAACCGCTCGGGACGTGCAGCCACCCGAGACCATCTTCGTGCAATATGAACGGCGCATCGCCAGGAATTCCATCAAGCCCGCTCTCGTTTCCGGTGGGGCGAAACTCGGGCGACTTGTCGGGTGGAAAATCGGGAACGTCAACGCCGGTCCATTTGCGCTGCCCCTGGTCCCACCAGACTAATTTCTTGCGCTCGCTCCACGGCTCGCCGGTCGGTTTGGCGCTCGCTCTATTATATATGATGCGCCGGTCCCCCGGCCAGGCGAAGCCCCAGCCGTGGCCAAGATAATCCTTCGAGTTTCGCGAAAGCGCCTTGTTGATTTTGTCCGGCCCAAGGACGCCAGAGTAGATCCAGCCCCCACTTGCGGTCGAACCGTCGGCCTTCAATCGTGGAAAACCGTCAATCTGTGGACCGTGATGCGGATTGCCATCGCGATCGAAACCGAAGACGACTCCGTCAGCACCAGGCTGCGGATCAGTGTACCAACCGTTAATCTCCGCCAGCACGGATTCCATGTGGGGCTCACCGTGATCATCTTCCGGATACCACCAGTTGAGCGCGCGCAACGGCTCATCGAGCGGATCGGTCGATTGCTTAGCTTTTGCAATTACACGCAAAGCGAGCTGATGCATGAACCACCCTTCTGAACGCGCGTCGCCCGGCGGATCGACCGCTCTCTCGCGCCACTGCAAAAGACGCTGCGTGTTTGTGAACGCGCCTGCCTTTTCCGCATGACCTGCCGCCGGAAAAAAGAAAACTTCCGTCTCGATTTCTTCCGCCTTCAATTCGCCGCGCTCGATCTCGGGGGAGTCGTACCAAAATGTGGCTCCTTCGATTTCAACCATATCGCGGACGACCAGCCATTTTAATTTTGACAACGACGTTCGCTGGAACCTGGAGTTGGCTGCAGCAACCGCCGGGTTCTGGCCCATCATGAACATGCCTTCCATTTTCCCGTCGGCCATGTCGTAGAGATATTCGAAGAACGAATGATTGCCGGTGAGTTTCGGCACCCAACTGTATCCGAAGTCGTTCTGAGGCGTCGCGTTTTTGCCGTAGTACGCCTTCAACAAACTGATGAAGTAGTTAGGATAATTATTCCAGAGACCAGTCGGCTTGATTTGATGCGCAAGGTAGTCGCGCAACGTTTCTTCGCTGCCGTCGCCGCGCGGCATCGCCAGATAGCCCGGCAAAATATCGTAGAGCGTCGGAATGTCGGTCGAGCCCTGGATCGATGCGTGACCGCGCAGCGCGAGGATGCCCCCGCCGGGACGCCCGATGTTGCCGAGCAACAGTTGCAGGATCGACGCGGTGCGAATGATTTGAACTCCCTTCGAATGTTGTGTCCAGCCGAGCGCATAACAAATTGCCGCGCTCTTGTCGGGACCTGATGCGGCGACGAGCGCATCCGCAACTTTGTGAAAGAGTGCCGGCGAAATTCCGCAAATCTTCTCCACCATTTCAGGCGTGTAGCGCGCAAAGTGGCGGCGCAATGTTTGGAAAACGCAGCGCGGATTTTGCAAGGTCAGATCGCGCTCCGGAAAACTGAGGCTGGGCTCGCCATCGTAAAGCCAGCTCTCTTTGTCGTAAGTGCGTTGCTGTTCGTTCCATCCGGAGAAGAAACCGGTCGCTCCTTCTTCCGCGTCGCGAAAATCTTCACGCAGAATGCAGGATGCATTGGTGAAGTGCACGACGTAATCGCGGAAGAAAAAATTGTTCTCGATAATGTGCCTGACGAGGCCGCCGAGAAACGCGATGTCGCCGCCCGCGCGTATCGGCACCCAGATATCGGCAAGCGCGCTCGTGCGTGAAAATCTGGGATCGACATGAATGATGGTCGCGCCCCGTTCCTTCGCTTTCATGACCCAGCGAAAACCGACCGGATGCGCTTCGGCCATGGACGAGCCTTCGATCAAAATGCAATCGGCGTTGGCGAGATCTTGTTGCGCAGTCGTAGCTCCGCCCCGGCCGAAAGAGGTGCCCAGACCGGGCACCGTGCTGCTATGTCATATCCGTGCCTGGTTGGATATGCAGACCATCCCCAGGCCGAGAGTGAACAGTTTTCGGATGAGATAATTTTCTTCGTTATCGAGCGTGGCGCCGCCGAGATGGCAGATCGCAGTCGTGTGATTGATGGTCGCGCCGTCTTTCTTGTGCACGAATGTGCGCTTGCGCGACTCCCAGACGCGGTCCGCGACCATGTCCATTGCGCGATCGAGCGGAATTTCCGTCCACTCTTTCGCGCGCGGCGCGCGATATTTCATTTTTGTCTCGCGCCGATCGTGCGTGAGCAATTGATACGAGGCCGCGCCTTTCGGGCAAAGATTCCCCTGACTGATCGGACTCTCCGGATCGCCTTCGATGGAAATCAGTTTCCCATCCTTGTGAAAAATGAGTTGTCCGCAGCCGACTCCGCAGT
>QHXE01000787.1 GCA_003222835.1 Acidobacteriota bacterium
AACCCGGCGCGAATGGCAGATAATTCTTCACCGACAGGCGCAGCGGTCGAAGAGCTTTGGTCTTTGGTCTTTGGTCTTTGGTCTTTGCCTGAGTTTGAGATGACACGAGCGCTGCCTTCATTCACTCGTCGGACGATCCGTTCGGCTATCAGTCTTGCTTGATCTCGATCCGTGCTCATCATCGATCCACGATCATCCGGTGATTAAGTAACTCGCGTTTAGACGCGGGACTTGTCCCGCTCCGTGGGCATAAGTGCCAATTCTTAACGGACGGTTGTTTACTATGTCGGGCTTTCCAGTAAATCGATCCGATCGACAACGCCAACGATGGCCGAGTCGATTGCTGCGCCAGGCTTGCCGGTCGCCACCGTCGACGCGCTCCAACCCTCCTGAACGACTAAGACGGTATCGCCAACTCCGGCGTCAACGGCATCCAGCGCCAGAATGGTATGCCCGGTCGCGTCGCCTTCTGGGGTGATTTGTTCGCAGAGCATCACGCGCGCATTTTCGTAACGCACATTCTTCTGGGTGGCGACGATGTTGCCTACGACTTTGGCGAGAATCATTTCAAAAGAAAGCGTTCTTTGTGCTTTGTACTTTGTGTCAGTACTTTGTGCTTTGCTTCCGATAATATGGCTCAAGCGATTAACAAACAAACCAAGTTCAAAGAACAAAGTACAAAGCACTAGGTTACTAAGTACTAAGAACGTGCTTCTCCGAATCGACAATTCCGACGATAGTGCAATCGGTAGGCGTGTCGTCACGTTTGAAAGGGAAACTCGCTTCCTTTCCCCGGCACCAGAAAACCAATTCGCCAACGCCGGCGCCGACTGAGTCTACCGCAACCATGGGCTTTCCCTGCGCGTCAAGATTCTTGTTCAGCGATTGGATGATCAGCAGCTTGCGACCTTTGAGCGAGTCGTTCTTGACGGTTGCGACGACCGTTCCGATGACACGAGCCAGTTGCATATCAGTGCGTCACATCCACAGTATCGATCACGCCGACGATTGCCGCGTCCACGGGCGTGTCCTTCAAGCCTTGCGCCAGGCGCGCGCTGGAGCCGGCGACCACCAGCACGCGCTCATGAAAGCCTGCGCCGACCGTATCAACGGCAACGACATAGCCGCTCGTGTCCGTCCCATCGACATTGATCGGACGGACGATGAGCAGTTTTTTCCCTTGCAGCCGCTCGTCTTTTTGCGTCGCTACGACCGTGCCCAGAATGCGTGCGATGATCATGCTCGCGACTGTGCGCTGATTGGCATTGCATCATCTACGCTGCCGTGCGGGCGCGGAATCACGTGAACGCTGACCAATTCGCCAACTCGCCGCGCGGCTGCTGCCCCGGCGTCGGTGGCCGCTTTCACCGCCGCGACGTCTCCACGCACGATGGCGGTGACAAATCCGGCGCCGATTTTTTCATACCCAACCAAAGTGACGTTTGCGGCCTTGACCATTGCGTCAGCCGCTTCAATCATCGCCACCAGACCTTTGGTTTCCACCATTCCGAGTGCTTCTTGCATTCATTTTCTCCTGTATCGAATAAATAGTAAGAACTCTTATCCGAAAGACCGATGGTAATTATTAAATCATGGATAGTCTAGCGAGAGTTCCCCATGAACGTGGGCAAAGACATCACGCCTCGCTCCCGATCTCAATTGGCTGCACATTTCCTAGAGCTCGAATGAAAGAGGCGATTTTACCGCTTCCCTTTTTCCCCATTACGACGATCGGCTTATCAAGTGCCGCAGCCATTCCAGCCTCGTAATTTACCCACTGCGAACTTGCACTGTGATCGCTCGCAATTATGACAACCTTGCTCGCGGAGCTAATTTGATCCTTGATCCTCCGCCGAATATTTTCTCCAGGCTTAAAGTCGTGAGGATCCAGAAATACAACATCTTTTGCGGTCACGATTTGGTGCTTACGCAACGTATCCAGTACATTTCGCACGAGGTCGCGATCCTCGTTGGCATAAGATAAGAAAATTCTTTCAGTCATTTCCCTTTTACTCCTTAAGTAACTCTCTTATGTCTTCGACGACGTTTTTCCATTCCATCGCAGAATTGCACTGACTCGACAAGAGAAGAGGTGGCACGCCAGTCGCTTTTTCTTTCAGGTCCAAAAACTTCAGGTGATGTAACAGAATAAACGTCTTCACTTCAAAGGCATCGGCGTAGGCCAACTCCATCCACTGGCTAGCCCCCGACTCCAGTGTATCGGGTGAAACAACAAAGATCGATGCAGCGGACTCCCGAACGCGATGCTTCAGACTTAGTGCAATCTCTTTCTCGGAACGCGCTTGGTCTCTTTGGAAGGTCCACGCCACTACACCCTCTTTCTGCAGCATTTGTTCCAACGCGAATTGAAGAAGACTCGCTTCGAATTCGTCGCGGCCAGAGTAGGAGATAAAGACCTGCTTCGTCATTCTTCTACGACCTCATCAACGGCCTTCTAAGGCTTGCAGTAATAGCTCAACCAACTCTTCCCTGCTAAGAGAGACCTTCCTTTCACCGTTCTCTGAAAACTTCTTAACGTAACGCGTAGATTGTGGACGATCGCCCGTCGGACAAGCAAGACTCGTCTCATGCAAATAACCACAAGCCTGACAGCGCGCACTCTGATCGAGGTAGCCGGCGGCTTCGCGCACATTGATTAACTTTTCGATGGCGTCAG
>QHXE01000788.1 GCA_003222835.1 Acidobacteriota bacterium
ACTCCATTGTTGGATGATGCGTATCTTAGTTGCATGCCATCGTAGTAGAAGACATAGTAGTATCCTCCTTTCGAGTCATAGACCGCTTTCCTCTGAGGAGTATGCGCAGTTGCCTGCGAAGGCCCTGAGTCTAGTAGCTGAGGATCTAAACGGGCCGTAGCACCCGCAACTAATGTGCCGATGTTAGTTATCAGCAACGCCTCTCCTGGGTTCAGAGCCAATGTTGTGTTCATTGATGGGGGGACATCATCCCATGATAGCGTGTAGTTTGCAGCTCCATGTGACACTGTTAGGGTTGATGAGATTGGTTGAGAGTCGGGGGTGATATCTGAATCATTCCAGTGGTAGACGAATCTGTACTGGGCTGTTGAGTTTGGAGTGAACTCTAGATTCCATTTCAGAGGACCTGTTGATAGGGCCTTGTAGGCGATGCTTAGAACTCCTGAAATCTGCCCATTCTCGAGAGTCATGGTTCTAACGACCGAGCTTCCAGTACTGTTCGTCCCGAGGACATGGAAACTGTTGGACGTGGCTGACATGGGAATCCAAGAGTCGCCCTGGTTAACTTGCACCTGCCATAGAGCGGATGAGTTCAAGGGGGCTTTGTCAATTCCAATGATCATGTCATGGGGAACCGGATTACCTAATAGTCTCACAGCTAGTCGGTTGTTGTAGAGAGTGAGGTTGTCCGGTGAGTTCTCGACTACCCCTCCATCTGTAGTGAGATTGTCTATTCCTGAAATAACCGTCTTCGGCAAGGAGAGGTTGGGAGGCTGATCTGCTCCCACGGTTCGAGGCTGGGTTGATGTCTGATTATCTGTCGTGGGAGGGCACTCAGGTTGAGAAGTTCCCTGAGGAGAGTAGGGCAGGGCGAAAGTCGTCGCGCAACCTGTTGTGTCGGGGTTGTTGAGAGCGACGGTTCCCCCCAACTTTGTTGGTAATCCAGATGTGAAACCAAACACCGTTAGGAGAATCAGTAGTGTGGAAAAACAGGCCTTCGCCCCGACGTTAGTCTTGTGCCCCGGAGACCACAGTCGAATGCTATTTGAAGCTCTCAAGATCGAACTTTCTTAGTTCGGAATCATGAGTGATTTGAGGCTTTTGGAAGGTTTACGATCGTGAAGGGTAGAAGTGAACCAGTATTTCTCTTTCGGAAATGTATCTTTCAAGCCTGTTCTACGGCTTAAACCGGAAGACAAGCCCAGTCTTGAACAATCAGCAGGACGACCCCGTCCCTCCGGGGGGCCGCTGCGATGATCATTCACTTCAGTCCATCGCAATTCTTATTCTCCCAATTCCGTCCCCTGGTGGTTGGGTCCTCCTGATTTGTCGAAAATACACACCTTGGTAGTAGGCCGGTTACAGACGAACTGCTACGTCGTCGAATCCCAGGGTCACGCACTAGTCGTCGATCCAGGCGACGAGCCAGAGAGAATCTTGAGGTTCATCAAAGATCTCAACGCAACACCTGGGCGAATAATCGCCACGCACACACATTTTGATCACGTGCTCGGCGTCGACGGAGTCCGAAAAGCAACCAAGGCACAATTCCTGATCCATCGAGACGATCTGTCAATGTTAGAGTCTATGCAGTCGCGCGTACGCCAGTTCATGGGTTTCGAGGTTCCGCCACCCCCTAAGGTCGACGGCTACGTCAAAGATGGAGAACTTCTAAAGTTGGGAGATGAGACGATTCGTGTTCTCCACACTCCGGGTCATTCGCCCGGCAGCATCAGCCTGGCCGGCGACGGATACGTCTTGACAGGTGATGCATTATTCAACCAGTCCATTGGGCGAACCGATCTTCCTGGGGGAGACCTCAAAATCCTTGTGCACTCGATCAGGGAGCGGCTCTTCAAGCTGGACGATGACACCATCGTCTATCCGGGCCACGGACCTGAGACTACCATCGTTGATGAGAAGCAGGCGAATCCGTTTGTAGGAAAGGCTGCAAGGTTGCAGATAGGGTAATCACCTTATCTGTCCCGACCATGTCTCTCGAAACCGAAACATTATTGTCCAGCCTAGACTCGATTATCAAGAACTCTCTAAGCAAAGCC
>QHXE01000789.1 GCA_003222835.1 Acidobacteriota bacterium
CTGACGTGCGCCCAGCCTTCCCGACCGCCTCAGTTTCAACCGCCAATGTAGTGTAGACTCGGCGATTGCGTGAACTGATTCTGAAGGAGTTGCTCCGCTTTTAGCGCTCCTCGTGTGGAGTCGAAGTGTGGCGCGGTGGTTTAGGTAAGGTCTATCGGTTGCCGGCCCTTTCGTCTGCCGGTGCCTCACTAACCCGACCATGCTTCCGTTTCCACACTCCGCTCATCGAACTGGATGTGCGGATTTCCCGCTTCCAGCTCTCGGAGAAAGGGTCACGATGTCGCCCACGGGAAACTGCTCGTGCGCTTGGTAAGGCGGACGAGGCCCAGCACTTCGTGCAGGGATGCCTCCGGAAATTTCGTGGTCGCCGGCCACACCTCTTTGTGCTTGGTACACAGCCACTGACGCAGCCTCTTACGAGCATGTCACTCAACCGCCCGATAGGCCTTGCTGACTGGCCCTAGACAGAAGTAGTTGGCCCACCCGATCATCGTGCGGTTGAGCTTCCCTACCACCATCTCTTGGTCCAGCAGAGTCTGATCCCGTCCGGTCATCTCGCTAATCGCCTCGCAGATGCGGATCACCCGCTTCTTCGAGGGAACCGTACCAAGGTACGCGCGCCCTGTCTTCTGCGAATAGCACCGACCAAACGTATAACCCAGAAAGTCGAATTTCTCTTCCGGCAGTTTACAGACCCGCGTCTTCGTTTCATTCACCGTTAGCTTCAGCTTCCCCATGATGTCTCGCATCGTAGCCAGCGCTTCTTCCGCACGACCACGACAGCAGATCACCAGGTCATCGGCGTAGTTAACGACGTATGCAGCAAGACGCTTCTCGTGTCCGAGCTTCTTCCATCCCAGCACGAAACGACGCATGTACAAGTTGCTGAGCAAGGGACTGATCGGAGCTCCCTGTGGGGTTCCCCGTCCTTCATCCCGATTGCGCGTACTCCGATGCTTATTCCCTTTCTCGTCGGTCTCTTCAACCGGAGCTTCCAGCCACATCTTGATCAGATGCAGCATCGCTCCGTCGACGATCCGGCGAGCCACCGACCTTAATAGGTCAGCGTGGGGAATACTATCGAAGTAGCCGCTTAAATCGGCGTCTACAATTTGTTCATGGCCGGTGTTGAGCAGCTTGTGGACATGCCTCACGGCATCTAACGCGCTGCGCTCTGGCCGATAGGCATATTGCTCCGGCTGCAGGTCGGCCTCGAAGATCGGTTCGAGCACCAAAACTGCCGCCGTCTGTGCCACGCGATCTTTGATCGCGGGCACTCCTAACGGCCTCTGTTTCCCGTCCGGCTTGGGTATCCACACCCGCCGTACGGGCTGCGGTCGATACGTTCTACTTCTCAGCTCTTGCATCAGTTCGTCCAACCACTTCTTCACCCCATACTCCTCGATGTCCTCGAACGTTTGGCCGTCTACGCCTGCTGTTCCGCGATTCGCTTTGCAACATTCATAGGCAAATGCCATCACGTCTTCTCGGTACACCTTGTCGTACAGAGCATAGAAGCGACAGTTGGGCGATCCCTTCGCTTTATCGTGCAACGCCGTCTGCAACTTCTGAACCCTTAGTGGAGTTGTTAGGCTCATCGCCAATCCCTCGGTCCTTTGTCGCTTCTTGCGTTTCCTTTCAACTGAGGCTCCTTTCCTCCACCGGAATTACCCGGTTTCATCGGTCATACGAGCCTCTCCGCCATCCCAAACGGCCCGGCCTGTCTCTCGCGAGTTGCCAGTTGATCCACACTGCGATCACCGCTGGGACTTCCCGTGTTGCGCTTAGTCCCCTTTTTTTTTTGCTTGCATGCCGTCGCCAATACCCCGGCAGGTCTGATGGAATTTGTTCGCTCGTACGATTCCGTCAGCTTCGGCCTTCCCTCGATCGTCGGCGGGTCGGCTCCTGCATCACCCTTTTCGGGGCCTGCTCAGCGTTTACTCGTGTTACGGCCTGCATGCTCGCCAGGTCGCCTTTGCGACCCTCTGCACCAGAGGCTTCAGCAGTCTCGTTGCCTCCACTGCTGCTCTGATTGCTACCGGGTGGAGCGAACCAGTTCCCGGGCGGGTTTACCCCCGCTGTGGACCGGCGCCTTTCACGGCGCACGACGAACTTAGGCTAGCGTGCCCGTTTCTTTTGCTTGGTCTTTTCGGATGTTTTGCAGAGTTTCGCAATTCTGAAAAATTTTGCCGTTGTAAGAAGTTTTGGAGCCCTGACAAATTTTGGAGCAACTGTTGCTTCTTCGAGTCCAAACGCGAAGAGATGAGAGCAACGATTACTTCTTCGAATCGACACAAAAAGTCTGGAGCGCTACTTCTTCGAATCCAAACAAGGCATCGCGGCGACTTGCGCCTCCGGCGTTTCGTAGCTCTGGGCTCCGCTTTCGTCCTTCATCGTGAGAAACACCCAGTCGCTCTTTTCTTCCGCCATCCTGCTGAACGCGAAGATCAGCGATTCGTTTGTTCCTGTGCGGTAGGTCATCGTCCGCATCAGAATTGGATCCAGGTCCTTCGTCAGGTCTTCCGCCGGTTGCCCGCACCGCGCGATCAGTCTTTCGGGGGTCACGCTCGCCACGGCCTGTTCCTGCCTTCTCACGCGGGACTTGTTGGCCCATTCAAACGCGCGTTGCGCGAGGGTGACCAACATGATCAATCCGAAAATCGCACCGACAACAACTCGTGCCTGGCGATTTCCGGCAAAGAAGCCATTGGCGCGGGTTGCGCATGCTTCGGCGATTCCGCCGCCGTTCTACCTGCCAGAAACTCCGCAATCTCTTTCGCCTCGGCCTGCCTTTCGGCAACCGCGGTTCTGGCGAGTTCGCTCGAAGAGGGGCGTTCCTTTTGTTTCGTCTCGCCCATGCCTTCCTGCCTTTCGGCTGTACCCTAATCATCACTCTCCAGAGTTGTTGCAGCTCTCTATTTAGAAGAAGTCTGCCATGGGCACGCGCGAGGCTGCTGCACCCAGGCCGGACGTCTTCAGTCCGAGCGCATCAGCGATCGTGCGCAGGATGCTTGCTTCATCGTACGTGCTGTTGAAGTTGGCGGGATCACCGGCCGTTGACTTGTAAGCTAGCTTGCTGAGGGGGCTGATCAGGACTGTCTCGACTTGACCGCCGCAGCCTTGCCCAACCGTCGTGGTAGTACAGCTGGGACTGCCCCCCTTGTCGTCCTAATCAAAGGTGATGATCAGCAAGCCGTCGCCGCCTGGTTGAAAATAGCTGCTCGCCAGGAGTGGGCCGATTACGGTCTTCAGCCAGGTGTCGAACGTGCCGATCGAGCAGTCATGGGCGTCATCGCAGCCGTTCGGCGCCAGCCAGGAAAGATTGGGCAGCGTATGATTGGCCAAGTCCGTGGCGAATTGGCTGAAGCAAACAAAATTCGCCTTGTTAATGTTTGTAAAGTACTTGAGCGGATCGTGGCGGACGATATAGTTGCCGCTCTTCAGGCCTCCACAGCCGCTGATGTTCGGGTCGCTCTCGGCGTAGTCTTTCCAGGTTTTGCCCGCCTGCTCCACCTCGTGGGCGATGTTGTCAATCGCCAGCGGCCGACTGGAGGGGGTATCGCTATCGTTGTTAGTGGGGATCACGCCGCTGGCCAAGTTCAAGTCGTTGCCAATCGAGGGATGGGTATCGGCCCAATAATGCAGGGACACCCCGTACTGGTTGGCGAGGGAGGTCAGGTACGGCATGTTGCTGCTGCTATAGGTGGTGGTAAAGCTTGTGTTCTCTCCTTCGACAATAAAGACGTGCCCGAACTGCGGCATTGTGCCCACCGCGTTCACGGTGAGCGTGGCTGCGTTGCTGGTCACGTTCCCCGCGACGTTGCTGACCACCACAACGAACTGTGCGCCGTTATCCGAAGAAGTGGTGCGGGCGGGGTGTAGGTCGCGGAAATCGCTCCAGTGATGGCGGTGCCGCTCTTCTGCCACTGGTAACTCAGCGGCGCGGTGCCTGTGGCCACCACGGTGAAGGTGGCCGTCTGCCCCACCGTCACGGTCTGGTTGGCGGGTTGGGTGGTGATCGAGGGCGCCGTCGCACTGGCATTCACAGTGAGCGTGGCCGCATTGCTGGTCGCGCTTCCGGCGGAGTTGCTGACCACCACGACGAACTGTGCACCATTGTCCGCAGAGGTCGTTGCGGGCGTGGTGTAGGTCGCGGAAGTCGCTCCAGTGATGGCGGTGCCGCTCTTCTGCCACTGGTAACTCAGCGGCGCGGTGCCTGTGGCCACCACGGTGAA
>QHXE01000790.1 GCA_003222835.1 Acidobacteriota bacterium
GGCCAGGAACTCTCGTGGTCTGTCTTGTAACCGACATTGAGCAGGTGCTCAGAGAGAAAAAATCGTTTACCCTCCGCTGCATACTTGACGGCATCAAGGAGCTTCAGGGGAGGGTTGTCACATGGAACAGGTTCGCGTCGAGCGTCTCGATCACCTCGGCTTGCTCGCTTCTGTGATCAAAGACTTAGGGCTGATTGACATGATCAACGCACGTCTCGTGCCGGATAAACAAGAAATGATCACGCCGGGCGAAGCCATGGCTGGGATGATCCTGAATGGCCTCGGGTTTGCCAACCGGCCCGTGTCCTTGACACCCCAGTTTTTTGCCAACAAACCTCTCGATCTCTTGTTTCGTGAGGGCCTGTGCGCCGAGATGTTCAACCGCTTTAAGCTTGGCCGCACGCTGGATGAGGCCTACGCCTATGGCTGCGACCTGTTGTTCCATGAGCTGGCCCTTGCGGTCTGCGCCCAAGAAGGCATTGACCTGCGCTTCAATCATCTCGACACCACCAGCTTTTCGCTCAGCGGTGCGTATGTTCCTGACAGCGATGAGCAGGCCATTACCATCACCCACGGCTACTCCAGAGATCACCGGCCAGACTTGAAGCAAGCGGTCTTGGAATTGATGGTCTCTCAAGATGGGGGCGTCCCCTTTGTGAGCAAAAGTTGGGATGGCAATACGTCAGACATTGCGGTCTTCCAGGAGAGGGCGCAGGCGTTGATGGCGGCCTTTCGGAACGCCCCCAGTCCGCGGTATCTGATCGCAGACTCGAAACTCTACCATGCGGACAATGCCCCCCACCTCCAAAAGCTCGGCTTTATCACCCGTATTCCCAACACCATTGGCGCGGTCTCGCAGGTGATCGCGCAAGCCCTCACGTGGGACACCTGGCACCGTCTGGATGACACAACCCGCTATCAGGGTATTGAGTTATGTCACTATGGCATGGCCCAACGCTGGCTGGTGGTGCAGTCGCAGGCAGCCCTTGAGCGCGCCGCGGCGACCGTCACCAAAGTGAGACAGCGCGAAGCGGAGGCCATCGAGAAGCAACTCTTTCACCTCCAAGCCACACGTTTCCCGACGCCCGAGGTGGCCCAAGACGCGCTGGCGACCTTGGCCAAGCGCTGGACGTATCATCAGGTCGAGTCCTCCACCCTGATCGACCACAAACGCTATGCTGGCAAGGGCCGTCCAACCCCGTCCACCCCCCTGAAGGCCATCGAGTGGCAAATCCAGGCCCGCGTCCGGCCTGATCAGGAGGCGCTGGGATACCATAAGCACGTCAAGGCTTGCTTTGTAT
>QHXE01000791.1 GCA_003222835.1 Acidobacteriota bacterium
CGCCGGAAAGCCCGGAATGGTTTCAAGGAACCGCGGACGCTGTGCGCCAGGTGCTGCCGCACATACGCGACTGGCGCATCGACACGTTGTTGATTCTCTCCGGCGATCATCTCTATCGCATGGACTATCGCAAGTTTCTCACACGGCATTACGAAACGGACGCCGACATTACCATCTCGGTAATTCCCATTCCGCCTGACTCAGCCAGCGAATTTGGTTTGCTCAAAGCTGACAGCACCGGACGTATCATCGAGTTTCGCGAAAAGCCAAAGGGCGAAGTGCTCGAATCGATGCGCGTCGATACGACTTCACTTGGTTTGAGTGAAGATGAAGCGCGTGCGCGCCCTTACCTCGCGTCGATGGGAATCTACGTTTTCAAGTACGATCGGCTGGAAGAAGTGCTCAAGGAAGATACGTCGCGCCTGGATTTCGGAAAGGAAGTAATTCCGGGAAGCATTCACAAATACAACGTGCAAGCTTATCTCTTCAATGGCTACTGGGAAGACATCGGAACTATCGCCGCTTTTTATAAGGCCAATCTCGACATGACTTCGGCGATTCCGCCCTTCAATTTGTTTGACGCCGAAGCGCCACTGTTCACACGGGCCCGTTATCTCCCGCCCTCGAAGATCAACAACTGTGAGATTCGCGATTCGATCGTCAGCGACGGCTGCATCATCAACGGAGCAAAGATCAATCGTTCGCTAATTGGCCTGCGCAGCCGCATTGGCGAGAGCACACATATAGACGCGGCGTATATCATGGGCGCCGATTACTATCAGACTCTGGAAGACATGTTGGGTGACACGCAGGCGAACCGGCCGCGCCTCGGCATCGGCGAAGGCTCAATCATCCGCCGCGCGATTATCGACAAGAACGCTCGTATCGGAGCGAATGTGCACTTATTGAACGAAGCGGGAGTTGAGAACGCGGATGGGCCTGATGCGAGTTACTACATACGCGATCGGATTATTATCGTGCCGAAGAATGGATTGATTCTGGACGGCACAGTTGTCTAACGAGACTTCACTTCGCGCCGCTAAAAGGTCCCGCCAAGATCTTTCTTCAACACTGGGGGCTTCGGTTGTTGGGTGTTTCCTCCCTGGGCCGTCGCGTTAGCCCCGGGTTGGAAAACATAGCTGTCGCGCGTGCGCACAACCAACTCAGGACGATTCACGCGGACTTTGATGTTGCGACGCTCTCCCGCTTGCGGAGTCTTCTTTGGGTAGTAGCCGAGACTGTATTGACGACGAAGTTCTTCCGCGACCTGCTGGAAAGCCACGCTGAGGTTCTCGTTCTCAGGTTTATAAAGACGCGCCCCGGTGACGCGGGCGAGATCGTTCAGATAACGATCGGCGCGTTCATATTCTTCGCGGCTATTTCCGACGCCTCCGGGATAGCCTCCACCTCCGCCACGCCTGCCGCCGCCGCCTGGATAGCCGCCACCGTTGCCGCCACCGCCGAAGATTCCACCCAGGATATCGCCGAGAACACTGCCGCTTGAACGGCCGCCGCCCGGGTATCCACCACCGCCTCCGGGATAACCTCCACCACCTTGAGAACCTCCACCACCCTGAGAGCCCCCAACATGTCGCTATAGGTATCGAATTCAATCGGATAAATTAGCGCATCCATCTCCTCGGCCTCGCTCACCGTACTTTCATAAGTTTGACGCTTGCTGGTCGTGTCGACACCGTCGGTGAAAAGTACGATCGCTTTGCGACCTTCGATGCTATTCATTTTGTTCATCACCTGATCGACGGCATCATAAAGGCGTGTGCCCGAGCCAGGGCCCACGCGGTCAATCGCGCCGCGAATCGCATAACGATCGGTCGTAGGATCGGGCGTTAAAAACCGAATCTTGTCGTCGAATGAAACGATCATCACTTTATCGTCGCTCCGAAGGTGGTCCACGAAAGTTATGGCTGCGTCCTGGATTTCCTGTAGTCTCTCCCTAACAGAACCGCTGGTGTCGATCACGAGCGCGACGGTGAACGGTTTTTCTGTTGAGGCAAAATACGCAACTTGCTGTTCGATGCCGTCTTCCCAAATGCGAAAATCTCCCTTGCCCAAGTTGGGAATGTATTTGCCGTCACGATCCATCACGCTGACAGGAATGCTGACCAGCGTTGTATCGACGCGCACCACATCGCCGGCGCCGACCTCTTGCGGACCGGCGTCCTTCGCTTCCGTCGTCGAAGGTTTCTGCTCATTCGGATTGCGGTTCGCGCCTCCGAGCACCGGCGGCCGTGAGGGTCGCGCAGTTTGCGAAGAGTCATCGGATGGTTGCTGGGGTTGTGTTTGGTCTTCCGACCGCGCCGGCGCCGGCGGTGTCTGTCCCACTCGCCGCGGGCGTGACTGCGCATTAACGGCTTGATTTGCGCACGCTGCGAATGAATACAGCAAGGCGAGAACGATAATTTTTTTCATGGCGTGAACTCCCATCGAGGAGGCTGAAAATCTCACCGCAGGTGACCCGACCGGGCGCCCGCATGGCGTCACTTTGATGCAAACAAACTAAAAGGGATGGCTCATGTCGCAGCAAGTTAGTAACTTGCCGACCTTAGAATGCCACGTAGTTACGCAAGATCGCAGCATGCGCCACCGTTTGTTGGGGAGACCTGGGGAGAGAAATCCGATTTGGCGAACTGAAGATAACACCAGCATCTCCTGATAAGCAAGAGAACCGCTCGCCTTTAGGCCCAGCGTAGGGCACACACAAAGCAAACTCTTCGTTCAAGATGAACAGAAACGCACCCGATTTTGGCCAAGGCGATAGGGCCAAAAAGTTCTCACTCATTTGCTCTGGTCAAACTTAGCGGCGTAAGATGAATGGCCATGAAGAGCTTCAAAGATATTGACGCTTATATTGATGCGGCGATTTCAAATGCTCGATACGAGGAGATCGAAGAAGGGAAGACAGTGTACGCGGAGATACCGGGATTTTCCGGCGTTTGGGCGTCAGGATCAACGCGCGAAGAAACGGCCGCCGAATTGAGGCAAGTATTGCAAGGCTGGATAGATCTTCAATTGGAGCGCAACCAGGCTTTGCCGGAGATTAATGGAATCCGGCCACCCCAGGTTTCATTTGCCTAAGCGAGCCTGCAACCAATCCTTTCTGGAAATGCCCGCCTGGCGCAGGATTCGAATCAGCAAGTCAATCGAAATATCCTCGCCGTGAGGATTCGCAATTTTGAGAGGCGGTCGTCCTTCCTTGATCATGAATGGATGGTCACTTCGATAGATTGGTCCCTCCCAGCCAAGGCGATGCAGAGCCTTGATAAGTTCAGGCAGGGATATGGGAGTTAACCGCATTCACTTCATTTCGCTAGTTTCATTAATCGCATTCCAGATGAATGGGAACGTTCCCCAGCTTTGGCCGCGATGCTGCGGTCGAAAAGCGAAGAGCACGGTGTGGCCTTTGCCCATTGAAACTTCGGAGAGCGCGATGCGATCCTTAATCTTGTCTTCGCCCAACAGCCAGCCGGAGCGGAGCACGTTATCTTTCGCATACCGGGCGATGATGTGAACGCGATCTTTGTCGGTCGTTTCAAACGCAGAACTGTTGATGAAGTAGGCGTCGGTCTCCTTCGACATCGTGCGCGCGATTGGGCTCGCGGTGTCTACATCGATTCGCAGGATCGAGCCGGGGCAATAGAACTCAGATGACCGCAGTCCTTCGAGCACGTTTCGCAATGGCAGCTTCCATTGCTTGATCAATTGGCCGCAAGATCCATCGAAACAAATAAGCGTGCCGCCGTCTTCGACAAAGCGGGCAAGGTTCTTAAGCCCTTCGCCGGCAATTCCGCTCGGCTCAGCTTGAGCGGTGGCCGGCGCATCAGGAGAACCGAAGCCACGGTCGGAAGGCAGAACGATCGCGTCGAAACGCCCGCGCAGGTTTCCTTCACTCAGTCCCGGATCGCGCAACGTTTCATAAGGCACATTGAAAGTGTCGAAGACGTAACGTGTCCAGCCTTCGTCCATGTTGCCGGCGCGGGTGTTCTGATAAATCGCCACGCGAATGCCTGGTTTGACTGGATTCGGGATTGGTGATTTGTCGCTGGTCCACAACGGCAAACTAAGATCACGACGCACATCGTTTTCGCTTTCGGCAACGTCCATCCGGCTACGTCGTATGGTCGCTCGGCTTCGCCAGTGGCAGTGATGCGATTGGGATAGACTTGTGGTTCGAAGAGTGCGAGCACGTTCTGGCGATAAGGCTGATTAAGAAAGATGATATAGCTGCCTGCTGGTTGCTCGTACCAGCCTTGGCCAGTCGACTGAACAAGAATCGCTAGCCTCGCTGCAGCGTTCCGTTCACCAGATCCAGGAACGGTCCTCAAGATCTGTTGACCAGTAATGGCATGTAATTCGTGATCGAGTCGATAGACCTCCACACCCTGCTCAACTAGTGCACCGATCATCTTTGCGACATTTTCGTCGCGGCCCTGGCCGGCAGGAATCAAGTAAGCAACGGGTTCGCCTTCAGCGGAGACGGCTGAGAGATTCGCTTTCCCAAGCTCAAAGAAATTGCGCAGATAATCTGCCCGATAGTTCCCTGCCAGCGACAGCACCGAATGGCAGGCGATCAACTCCATCTGCATGATGTCGTGCGGATGCCAGGTGCCGCCTGGCCAGGGATCGGGAAAGTTGGTTGTGATCTCCATCGCGCTGCGCATGCCTCGCGTGCTCGATCGCGCAAGTTGTTCGCGTGTGACGTTGCTCGGCGTCATCAGCCGCGCGCTCGATGCCTCAGTGAGAATTCCGATTGAATTATGAAAGTACGGCGCGGTGCGAAATCCGCCATGCCACCAGGTGTCGTAAAGCGCGTTGGTCAGAATTCCCTTGAAACCTGCGGCGGTCACGTCGGCGGCCATCTTATGGCCGATCAGTCCGACCTGTCTCAGCAATAATGGCGCGATGTGCGGGTTAGGCGGATCGAAAAAGGGCGGCACGAAAAATCGCGAACCGTTCGAGCCCTGCTGATGAATATCGTAAACAACTTCGGGAAACCATTCCTTCCAGAGCAGACGCGTGACGGCCTTTGTCTCCTTCAGATCGAGCATGAACCAATCGCGATTGTCATCGTGACCGGCATAGTGATGATAGAGTTCGGGTGGGTCGCGGCCTTCTGCTTGACTGCCCAGCGTCTTGCGATACCAGTTGGCCACGATGTCGACGCCGTCAGGATTCGGCGAAGGAATCAGTATCAGAATCGTGTTGTGCAGGATGGATAGCGTGTCGGGATCGTTCGCGCTTGCCAGTTTGTGAGCGAGCACCATCGACATTTGCGCAGCGATGATCTCAGTCGAATGGATCGAACAAGAAATAACGACTACGGTCCTGCCATCGCGCACAAGTTGATCGCGCTCGGCTTCGCTTTGGACTTTGCGAGGATCAGCTAAACGCGCCTGAATAGCTTTATACTTTTCGAGGCTTCGGATATTCTCAGGCGCGCTGATGAAGGCCGCGATCATCGTCCGCCCCAGCGTCGAGGTGCCGATGGTTTGGACTTGAACGCGGTCGCTGGCTTTGTCGAGTCGCGCAAAGTAATCACTAATCTGTTTCCAATCGGCAATCGTGCGATCGTCGCCGGGATTAAAGCCGAGCACTGAGCGCGGTGACGGGATTGTTCTAGTGGTTGATTCACGTTTGGGTTGAGCGTAAACCGCGGATATCAGAACCACGAGAATGAAAACAGTGCAGAGAAATAGGTTACAGAACCGCGAGCGGTAGCGACCGGATCCCGGAGGCGACTCGCAAACATATCGGGACGAATCCTGGTAAATTCCAGGAGCTTGGTAGGAGCCGGTCGCTACCGCTCGCGGTTCTGAAACGTGCATTCTGAATTACCTCGCAGTGATGAAAGAGATCACGAACCCGCCCGCTGACGCCGGCGATAATGACTACGGCTCAGAGATGAGCGACAACAACGCGGCGAAGTCTAGCACAAGACGAGCGCCACGGATCATCGGCAAGCTGCTCTTCTGCTGGTCGTGGTTCGTAGCCGGCGCGCTATTGCTGATCTTCACCCCGCCCGTTCTTCTTATCGGTTCACTGGCTAACCGGCAAAATTGGATTTATTGGTGGGCCGAATGGGGCGCGCGCGCCTGGCTGCGGCTAACCGGCGTCAAGGTCAAAGTCGCCGGGAAAGAGCACCTCGATCCGAAACAGACTTACGTCTTCGTCGCGAACCATTGGTCTTATCTCGACGCGGCGCCGTTGTTCGCTTATACGGGCCGGCGCATGGGAATGGTTGCGAAGAAGGAACTGTTGAAAGCGCCGATCCTCGGCTATGGAATGGGCTTCGTGAATGTAATCGCCATCGATCGATCCAATCGCGAACGCGCGGTGGAAACTCTAAAAATAGCAACCGAGCGCCTGCGCTCCGGAGTCTGCTTCGGCGTTTGCCCCGAAGGGACACGCGCGCGTCCGGGCGAAATGCTGCCCTTCAAGAAAGGCGCTGGGCAAGGGTACAGGCGAAGCTTAGCCGGGAACGATCGAGATGATCATGCTCCCGCCGGTCGGTACTTCATCGGTGGCCGGCGACGAAGATCTTGATCGACTAGTCCAACGCGTTCAGGGAGTAATTATGACAGAGTTAGGGGTCAAGAAGCTTGCCCGACGGCCGTCGAAACTCACTGCTCCCGAAAATCATAAGTAATTATCCCGCTAACTTTCACCGCCGTTCCCTCAATCAACATGGGAGCGAAGCGAGCTTTTCTGGCAGCGTTAATTGCAGCTAACCATAAAGACTGAGGACCGAAGACGGCGTCGGCGTTCATGACGCGGCCTGTCTCATCAACCAGAACCTTCACCTGCACCTGACCCGAAGCATGCAGCTTTTTCGCTTCGGCAGGATAGATTGGAGCCGGCAACTCGATGGCTTTGCTGTTGAGGATCCCTCCTTCGATTGGGCCCACCGGTCGTTGTCCTTCGGGCGATGACTGATTCGTTTGCGGCTTGACGGATTCAGGACTGGCTTCTCCTACTTCCGTAATCGTCACCTTGCCGCGCCCAACTTTAAAGTCCGTGTACTTGACCTGCATGCGGATCCGCAAGTCAGTGCCGTTTTCAAAAATCAGGTCGTCGTCTGCGTATGCATAGGTCGGAAACCAGTACTTGCCATCGATCTGCTCGCGATAGGTTTCGACGATGGGAAACTTATTGTTCTTTGTTTCCGGGATAGCTTTGCCTTTCGACTTAACGATTTGCAGATCACGATCGTCAACCCAGATGCGACCGATAAAGAATCGCTCTTTAGTATTCTTCGCGTCTGGCGTAATCTTTGGCGCCACGTCGAACACGTGAAGATCCAGTTCATCAATTCGCTCTTTGCCAATGTATTTGAAATTGTACTGATTGATTTTTGCGGCTTCTAAAGCGAAGGGGTTAACGCCGCCAAGGTCTTCCAGGTCTTCCGCCGTTACTGTTCCGGCAGGCATCGAAGGCATCGGAAAGAAATTGATCTTCTCATAACGATTGCCGGCATCGTCGAAGGTGAAATCCGAGACGCGATGGTACTCACCCGTCACCTGCCCGCCCATGCCCAGAATCTGGAGCAGCGCGTCGCGTTTGAAAGCGTATGAGTTTAGCGCGCTACGAAACTGGGTTTCTTTCGCGGTGAACTTGCGAACGATCTCGTCAATCTGCGTCTGCGAGACGTTGCCGGCGTTGGTCGGTTGCGCCGGGCCCTT
Source organism: Acidobacteriota bacterium (assembly GCA_003222835.1). Next base: position 7,698 of record QHXE01000791.1, read on the forward strand.
AGCGTCCGCGGTTGTCTTTTGAGCCAGCGCAATCGGGGTTGTCAACCAAAGCAACAATGCTCCGAAGAGCGCCATTCGAAGAGAAGTCTTGACGATGGGATTCATAGGATATTCCTTATCGATTCTGCATGAAACGGCCAGTTCCGCAGGATTATACCAATGGGACCGAGCCCGTCTACAACTTCGTCAGATGAAAGAAATTGAAAGGCTGTTG
>QHXE01000792.1 GCA_003222835.1 Acidobacteriota bacterium
AACCTTCCTGGCAGATTCAAACGGCAAAGGCCCGGTTTAGCGAGGTATTTCGGCGGGCTCGGACTGAAGGTCCCCAACTCATCAGGCGGCAGGGCAAGGAAGGTGTGGTGATGATCTCTGACGAGCGATACGAAGAGCTTGTAGGCAAGTCTCATCAGCCGAAGAGTATTGTGCAGTTCTTCCGAGAGTCACCGCTTGTCGGAGTTGATCTGAACTTGGAGCGCGAGAAGGATGAGGGGCGGGAAATCGAACTATGAGTGGATATTTGCTGGACACAAACTGCATCTCCGAGCTTGTGCGCCTCAAGCCCGAGGCAAGCGTGATCGTCTGGATGCAGGCTACGGACGAGACCTTGCTCTACCTGAGCGTTCTGACCCTTGGAGAGATTCGAAAGGGATTGGCAGGACTACCTCAGGGCAAGCGGCGAACGCATCTGGAAACCTGGCTGGAGATAGAATTGCGGGCTCGTTTTGCCGGCAGAATTCTGCCGATTGATGTCCCGGTCGCGGATAGGTGGGGCCTACTCGCAGCCAGCGCAAAAAGAGACGGGAAAACGCTGTCCGCTATCGACGGCCTGCTAGCAGCGACAGCGCTTCACTACAATCTAACGGTCGTCTCGCGCAACGTCAGCGACTTTGAAGCATAATAACTCGGTCTGGATTGGCTTAGTTACAGGCCACACCATAAGTGGCGAGCTCTCGAAAGGAGTTTCAGGCTCATACAACCACCGCAAAGCGGTGGCCGGTGCTCCGTGGCAACTCCACCGATAGGCATGACCCGCTCCGAGAGCGAGAATGCCGCGTTGGCAGGCCGCGATTCGATTTAAGTGTTTTTCTGAGATACGTATGATCGGCAATCCGGAAGCTATCACTCACTATTTGGTCGAATGATCGGGCAAAAGTGGAGGTGACCACCAACCAAAGATTCTGCCGTTTTGCAGCAGAGTCCATTTCTGGTCCAATATTTGTTAGTGAGGGTTCCAAACCGCGGTTCTGGCACCATCCGTGCCGCGTAGTTTCAAGCAGTTACCATACATAAGGGCTCCATCTCCCTGCGAGTGGGAATGGGCCGGATGTGGGCGGCGAATGCTTTTGGCTTACAGCGAACTGATCAGCTCTGCGACCAGCGTCATAGGCAAGAAAAGTCGATTAGCGATTCCCGGCAATTCGGTGAAGCCATACTTCAAATAAAAGCTCTTCGCCCTTTCACTTATCGCATCGACAACAACAGCGAATGATGCCACTTGTATGCTAAAGTCGAAACTGCGCTTCAGCGCATCCAAGAGGAGTTTTTCGCCAAGTCTTTTCCCGGCGTAGGAGTCATCTACCGCAAGACGCCCAATCAAGGTCGCGGGAATTTGGGGATACTTCGGTAATTTCTGTGCCGTTTCCGACGGAAGATCTTGCATTCTGATAGAAAATTGTGAAAGCGTGTAATACGCGGCGACCGTTTGGCCGTCCGGCATAAGAATAAAAACAGCGGCGAACCTTTTCTTGACGTCCTGGGCTGCTTGCCTGCGAAGGTATCGCTCAAGTGTTGGCTCAAGACTGCAAGTAAATCCCTCTCGCTTATGCTGGGTGTTGAGAGGTTCAATGTGAAAGTCAGCGGAATCAGATTCAGCGGTCACTTGACCGCTGTTTCCTTAAATGACGCTTCGCGGCGGCACGAAGGGCATCATTAGGTTTCGGCGGATTAAGAAGTAAGTCGGCAAACTGCCTGCTGGCCTCTGCGTGTAGAGTCAGTGTCTCAAATTCACTGATTGTTGCCGTTGCAGCCTGCTGTGCGCTGGCAACCACAAAATTTGTCAGGGTTGTCCCCCGAAGATTGGCGGCACGCTCAAGCAGCTTCTTCTGCTGCGGCGCGATCCTCGCTTCAAGGCGTTCCATTTTTACCTTTGCCATAGTCGCTTTACCTGTAATTTTTGCTTGCAATGAGGGTACGGCAGTTTGCCGTATGCCGTCAAGTGCAAAATTGGCCGCGTCTAGTGAAGCTTGAAGCGATCCTCGCCCGCTCATTCGGTGACGGCAGAGATCACCACGGGGAACAAGAGCGAGGCGGCTCGGCTCCTGCGAACCGACTACAAAACTCTGCACCTAAAAATGAAAAACTGCGGAGTTGACGCTAGGCGGTTCAGGGAGTTGCGAGCCGGTGACTCAGCTGTATGAAGCGATGACCACGCAGTGCTTCTCATTCGGTGCTAGGCCTCGCAGTGCCGAACGCAGCCTGAGTGCGCGAGCCTCCTACCAACAAGAATGGTTCCCTCCAAATAGGCCGACCTCTTGGTTCCAACACAACCGAACGACGCAGCGTTCGACAAGCTGAGCAATGGCGGTGCTGACGAGTAAACGCCGCTACGGCTCGACAGGATGAACGGCGGTCCACCCAGGACAAGTGCGGGGATCTTGCCGATAAGCCCGGTACACGTGTGAGAGCCCTGGCGCGAAGACCATGGTGCGACCACCAGAGCGCCCCGCTGAGCGGCCGCACATTCGCTTCGGAAGCTTCCTATCTTGAGCGGATTGCGCGGGATCGGCTTACCACGACTGGGTGGCAGGACGTTTGCTCAACAAGTGATGAGACAGGAGACGGCAGCTTCAAGACACGAGTGTGCACTATCCTGGCATCACTAGCCAAAATGGAAATTCCGACACTACTTCCCCCAGGAGGGCACTATGCGGCCGCAGCCGAGATACGTGGTGCGAGGACTTGTCTTCGCGTTTGTCGTTCTCTTACTTACAGGCTCTCGCATCGGAGCCCAGGGACCCGGCTCGGATACAAATGGCGCAATCCTGGAAGCTCCCGTGCGGCCCGTCGTCGCTCAATTGACAACGGCCCGCGGCGATGATGTCCGAGTCTCAAGGCAAGTCCTTCACCCGAGAGGACAGGCTGAGCTCGAGGCCGAAAAAGAGGAAGCAGAACTCTCAGCGCCCGTGCATATAGTAGCAGCCGCGCCTGCTCCACTGGCTCCGACCATTGAGACTGGTTTCGACGGTATCTCTTTCCAGGATAGTTTCTGCAATTGCATTCCTCCGGACGGAGCGATAGCTGCCGGTCCCAACCACTTGCTTGGCACAGTAAACACCGCATTCAAGGTCTGGAACAAGAGCGGCACGCTGCTGCGCGGTCCTATCAGTCTGCCCAGCTTCTTTTCGGTCAACCCCGCTTCCCTCCCGAACGTCAGCGATCCTTTCACGCTCTATGATGGCGCGGCCAATCGATTTGTTCTGGGGGCGCTTACCTACGATAGCCTCTCGAATTCGAGCATTACGATTGCCGTGAC
>QHXE01000793.1 GCA_003222835.1 Acidobacteriota bacterium
TAAACCATCCTTGCCACCAGCCGAACACTGCGCCTGCGAGCAGCAGCAGCAGCAAGACGCCAACGAGCACCAGCTTCAACGCGATCCGCAGAACACGACGAGCGATGAAGAGAAACACCGCGACTACGAGGACGACTACTATGGCTGCGATTACTAACGACACCGTTTGATCTCGATTCTATTTAGACTCCACAACGTCCGCGTGCTGCTCTCTGCCTACTGCTACTGCCTACTGCCTTCTGTTTTCTGCTTTCTATAGTTCGCCCGCACCGTCGTTCTGATGTTTCCGCGCACGTTGAAGTCGCCTTCAATATCGACGCTCAGAGGATCGCAGGCTTTCACAAAGTCTTCGAGAATCACATTGATCGCGTGTTCGTGAAAGATCTTCACCTCGCGAAACGAATTAATGTAGAGCTTTAAACTCTTCAATTCGACGCAACGCTGGTTCGGCACATACTCGATGCGAATCGTCGCAAAGTCAGGAAAGTCCGAGAACGGACAGATGCAAGTAAACTCCGGCATCTCAAAATTAATTTTGATCTCGCTGCCGGGAAACTCATAAGGGAAAGTGTCGAGCGGATAAAGGTTCATCTCTTCGCGCGGCGTCGAGCGAATATCGAGACCTTGGAGACTTGGCGGCTGCAATAGAGTCTGTGACATCGAAACAGGCTGCAAGCGCTATAGATTCTCGAAGAACCTTTCGAAGATTGTTTCCACATCTCTGGAACTATGAAGAATTCGCAGAATATCGATACCGTTTTCGAAGGGCTGATAAAAGATCATGTAACCTCTGACCGTGAAGCTGCGCAAACTAATCAGCAAATAATCTTGTTGTCGACCCATTAATGGATTGTCGCGCAAGAGAGAGAATCGCTGTGTGATCTCGTTTATCAGTCGAGTAGCGGCTTCCGGATTGTCTTGCGCGACATGCAACCAGATGTCTTTGAGGTCGCCATTTGCCGTGTCAGCGATTCTAATTTCACGCATTACTGGGAGGCAAGCACACCACTTTCGCTCTCCGCATCGCGGGCTATTGTCTGCGCAACTTCGCCTAGATCGCCATCACTCGTGCAGGTTGTAAAGCGACCTTGGTTGATATCGTCTACGCCGCGCATAATTTCGGTGCGCAGAGCGTCGATGCCCTTCTCGCGTGCTTCAAGCAAACGCAGCCCTGCGCTTACTAGCTCTTCCGTATTCTTGTAAGCGCCGCTTTTCAGCCGCTTCTTCACGACCGATTCCAATTCTTTTGAAAGAGTTATCGTCACCGTTCGTATTGTAGCCAATCGTGAAATATTCTTCCACGGCTGGGCTCTTATGGATCAATCAATAACTCGTCCGTGGCCGCCCAATCTGGAAGATATTAATCAGAATCAACCCGGCGATGAATCCTCCGATGTGTGCAGCGTAAGCGACGCCGCCCTGTTGCGAGCCGCTGCCCAGCACGCCCAGTCCGCTGATCAATTGAAACACGAACCAAAGTCCGATAGCGATGAAGGCGGGCATCGGCATTGCGATCCACCCCAGGAGCACAATCACGCGATTGGTTGGAAACAGCAGAATGTAGGCGCCCAGCACGCCTGAGATCGCGCCCGACGCGCCCAGGCTGGGTACCAGCAAACTCATTTCATCGCCCTGGGCAAAAGCCACGGTAGCGAAGACATGCGAGAGTCCGGCAAGCACACCGCAGACCAGGTAAAAGATCAGATAACGAAAGTGGCCCAGCCGATCTTCGATGTTATCGCCGAAAATGAAAAGAAAAAGCATGTTGCCAAAGATGTGCGCGATGCCGCCGTGCATGAACATGGAAGTGATCAGCGTGAGATAGACTGGAATCGGCGTCGGTTGCAGTCCTGGCATTTCGAAACGCTGCCCCGTGACCGGCTGCACCACAATCCGATCGCGCGTCGCAATGTCTTTGCCGGTAATGATCTCGGCCGGCACGGTCGAAAAGGCGTAGGTGAATCTTTCGTTGGTCCCGAATCCCTGGAGAAATACGAAGACAAGAACATTAATGAGAATAAGCAGGTAGTTAACGACCGGCGTCGTCCGGCGACCTATATTTTCAT
>QHXE01000861.1 GCA_003222835.1 Acidobacteriota bacterium
ATATCTTGCCCTGAAGTCACGGTTTTGTAAAGAACTTAAGCCGTAGCCTGATCGCTGAGCTTGTAACTAGGGCCGCTGCTCATATTCCCCCGCCACCCGATACTTTTCTTTTTCCTTCTCACGCTGCAAATAAGGAATACCTTTCTCCATCCATTCGGGCGCGGGCGCGCCTTTCAGGAAGTGATCGAAGAATTCCTGCAAGCGGTGCGTGTAGTCTTTCTGATTGATGCGCTTGCGCAGACCGTGCTTCTCGCCGTTGTAGCTGAACATGTAGGCCTCTTTGTTCAAGCGTCGCAGCGCGAGGAAGAATTCGATCCCCTGATACCATGGCACCGCGTCATCTTCGTCGTTATTGATCATTAACAGCGGAGTCTGCACTTTGTCGGCATGAAACACCGGCGAGTTCTCGAAGTAGCGCATCGGATACTCCCAAAGGCTGCCGCCGATGCGTGATTGCGAATGCTCGTATTGAAATTGACGAGGCAGGCCTGAGCCCCAGCGGATACCACTGTAGGCGCTGGTCATGTTCGACACGGCGGCGCCGGGCGCGGCGGCTTTGAAGCGATTGGTTTGCGTGACCATGTAAGCGATTTGATAGCCGCCCCAACTGTGTCCCTGGATACCGATCGCGTTTTCGTCGACGAAACCTTTGTCGACCACGGCCTGAATTCCCGGCAGCACGCACTTCATTGCGCTCTGTCCGGGGTAGCCGGTCGTGTAAACGATGTCCGGCATGAAGATGAGATAACCGTTGCTTACATAGTAAGTCGGATTGATCGAAGTGCCCGGGCCGGGATTACGAAAAGCATGCAAGCCCTGCGTGAGCCGTTCGTAAATATAAACGATCATCGGGTACTTCTTCTTTGGATCGAAATTGTCGGGCTTCAGCAGCAATCCTTTCAACGCCACGCCGTCAGCATTTTTGAAACCGACCAGCTCGCCGGTCCCCCAATTGAACTGTGCGCGTTGTTCGTCGCCGCCGGTGACCTTTTTCGGATTCTTAAACTCCAGACCAGTCACCCAAATATCGGGGAACTCGTCGAAGCGCGAGGCCGTGAACATGAGCATGTCCGCATCCTTCGCTTTAGTCGGATTATTGAAGTCCTTCGCGCCCATCACGAGTTTCTCCGGCAAACCGCCGTTGATTCGGTCGCGATAGAAACCCGAATCGCGAGTCTCTTCGTTTTCCGCGTGCAGCAGCAAAGGTTTCGCCGGATCGATTGAACGCTCTTTCGGATCGAGTCGCACGTAACGAAACGCGATCTTGTCACGCCGCCCGACGGCGTCGGTAAAATTCTTCGCGCTGCTTCCATCAGGGGAGATTTGCCAGACGTCGTAGCGATCGTAAATCAGCACGTCCCGATCGTCTTTGGTCCAACCGGCGATGCCATAGGGTGGTGGCAGCTCGGGCGTGTCGTTGTCTTCGTTGAAGAAATGCACGGCAAGATTCTTCGTCAGATTCACGATGGCGCCGCTCGCGATCGAGTATGAATTCCAGTCTTTCCCATCGAAATAGATCGCGTACTTCGCGCCGGGCGAAAGCGAAACTCCGAATCGCTGTTTTTGACCGACAAGCTTGCGGCCGCCGTCATCGGCATTCACCAGGTAGTAATCAGTTAGTCCCGGATCGTAATCGGACATGACTCGATACGCACGATTGTCTGAGCCGATTGCGTAACGGCCATTGTTCGAAGGCGAAAGTGATTCCATCTTCTCATCGGCGAGCTGCATGAATTTCTTATCTTTGACGAGATAGACCGCGCGGTAAGATTTGTTTCGTTCCTGCTCAGCACGAATCTTCTGGATCGGCTGGACGTAATCATCCTTCCAATGCCAGAGATCGACCAGGACTTTTTCGTCGGCGGGAATCTCCTGGTCCGCATCCTTTTCCGGTTCCGGCGGCGGCGCGGCCCCTAAAAACAAATGACTGCCATCGAGTGAAAAGCCGAGCGTGGCTTTGTCACTGACGACGAAGTCTTTGCGGAATCCCGGGGAAGAAGTTGAAACGATCTCGGATACCGCGTTGGGTGCGGTGATGGTCGAGTGATTACGGTTCGCGCTCTCCTTAAGCACCGCCGTGCCGCGCTCCCAAAGATAAACTTTGAACTTCGGCGGCTTCGATTCCTGGTCGTCACGTTCGCTGATGAACGCCAATTCAGTTTGGTCTTCATCCCAAGTGAGTTTTTGGTATTTGCCTTTGCCCGCTAACAGAGATACCGGCGCGGCATCCATCTGTGGCGCCATCGCGTACACCCCGTTCGTCTCCTCCTTCTTTGAAGAGACGGTGAAGGCGAGCGTCTTCGCATCCCTGCTCAGCGTGTAATCGAGCACATCGGCAAAGCTACGTTCCGTTCCATCGGACATCTTTCGCAGCACGAGATCGCTGCCGTATTCCTTTTTCTTCGAAGCGCGGGGTGGCTGTGAGGCTCCCTCCCTTACGGTCGGGCTACTGCCCCGGGGGCTAACAGTTGAGTTACTGCTTGCGCCTTCCGCGTTAGTTGCAGTGGCGTCCTTATCGACGAGTTTCTTCGCTTCTGATTTGGGTTCTAACAAATAAGCGATGAAGCC
>QHXE01000862.1 GCA_003222835.1 Acidobacteriota bacterium
GTTGCCAGCGGCAGGCGATGGCCCAGGCGGTTTTCGATCTGCGCAAACAATCGCACGGCCATCAGCGAGTGGCCGCCGTGTTCGAAGAAGTTGTCGTGAATGCCGATGTTAACGCCTAAAATATCGATCCAGATTGGGACCAGCAGTTTTTCAAGCGGCGTTTGGGCCGCTGCGGTTTTTGCGGGCTCTCGCTTGAGATTTGTCGGAGCAGGGAGTGCAAGACGATTTACTTTGCCGCTGCCGGTCAGAGGCAGTTCACCAACCGTCACGAACGCCGCGGGCAACATGTACTCCGGCAACTTTTGCTTCAGAAAGTTACGCAGGTCGGCTTCACTCGGCGACTGACTTGCTTGCGGCACGAGGTAAGCGACAAGTTGCTTGTCTCGGCCATTGACTTCTCTGGCGACAACTACGCATTCACGCACTTGAGGATGACGGGAGAGGATGGATTCAATCTCGCCCAGTTCGACGCGAAAACCGCGAATTTTTATTTGAAAATCTTTGCGGCCCTCGAATCGAATGCTGCCGTCGGAGAGGCGGCGGCCGAGATCGCCGGTGCGGTAGATGCGATCGGTTGAGCGCTCGCCGACGGCTTTCGTGTCAGAAGCCTGCGCGTAAGCAAGGGCGCCGCTCCTTAACGACGTGCCCTCCCTCACGGTCGGGTTTCTGACACAGAATGCTGCATTTGTGGCTTCCGGATTTCGCCAGTAGCCCAACGCGACATACGGAGACTTGATCGCGATCTCACCTTGAATCTCTACCGGCGTGCCCCGATCGCTAAGCAGAAGAACTTCGGTATCTTCCACTGGAAAGCCCAGAGGGACGCTTTCACCGGAGATGGACGTGCCCTTATCGATAAAGTTTTGCAGCGCCACGGTTGCTTCGGTGGGGCCAAAGCCATTAACCAAAATGCATTCGTCCGAAAAATGTTTCCGATATGACTCTACGTCGTGATGGTTAACTTCTTCGCCGCCTAAAACGATGAGGCGCAAGGCAGAAGCCCAACCGTCAGCGAGGGCGCAAAAATTCCTCGCCTTTGCACCCTCCCTGACGGTCGGGCTTCTGCCTTCGAGAGTCTCGATAAAATAGCGATAGACGGTTGGCGTTGAATGATAGATGGTGATCCGCTCGTCGTTGATCTGTTCAGGCAGGTTGGCGAGACCCTCGTGCCTGACGTCGATTGGATAGAGCGTGGCGCCATTCAGCAGCGCGCCATAAATATCCATCACGGAGGCGTCGAAGCAATAGGAAGAAAGCAACGTCAGGCAATCTTCGGAGCTGATGCGCAGGTTGTTCGTATAGACACGAATGAAGTGCAGTACGTTGCGGTGGTTTTGCATCACGCCTTTCGGCTCGCCGGTTGATC
>QHXE01000863.1 GCA_003222835.1 Acidobacteriota bacterium
TTCGAGCCCACCGCACTGGTGTGATTCGAATTGAGCGTGGCCTGTCCCGCGTCTGTGCTATCGCCCCAGGGCCACATGCGTTTCTTCGCATCCGAAGTCGGCCCCCAGGACGCGGCTTTCTCCCATTCTTCTTCGGTGGGCAGACGTTTCCCCGCCGATGCCGCATAAGCCGACGCATCGGCAAAGTTCACGCCGACCACCGGCATCTTCGGCTGATTGAAATAGCTGTTATCCCACCAGGGATTAGTTGGAGGCTTTCGCTTCGTAGCATCGCAAAACTTCTTATACTGCTCGTTCGAGACTTCGAACTTATCGATATAAAAGTCGGGGAGCGTGACCTTGTGCGCAGGCTTCTCCTCGGGATTGTGACTATCGTCCCCCATGATAAATTCGCCGGCGTTGACCAGCACCATCAGTCCATTGTAATCGATCTCGCGCGGCAGTCCCGCGGGCGCTTTCACTTCGGTGGTAAGTTGCGCCACAACGATCTTCGAGTCTCCGTCCTGCCCGCTAACCGTCGTATTGAAATCTCCATAGCCTTCATGCGAGACGCGCACCACGCGCTTACCGGCTTTCAAACCAGGCACTTTGATCGATCCGTCGGCCGATGTGACACCGCGACTGATGTTGTCGACGAACACGTCACTGCCCGGAGGCGCGCCGCGCACGATCATCGTAAAGCCAGGTTGGCGAAAGAAGATGTAGATCAGCACTACGGCCGCTAGTACGAACAGCACCAGCGCGCCTGCGCCGCCCAACCATACCCAGATCGGAATTCCGCGTCGCGGTTGTCCGGACACCGGCGGTGTTGGTCTTGATTGTGGCGGCGGTTGAGCTGGCCTGAGCGGGACTGTCCCGCCCGATGTTGGAATCAGCGGAGTTGTTTGGCCGTAGTCAACGCCCGCAGGATCATTCTCATTAGGATCGTCCATTCCTTTGCTCCGCTAAGAAGCCGATTGATAGAAGTGGCAATAAGGTACAAACGCCTTGTTGGCATGTCAAGGCAAGTGTCTGTGGCCGCGCAAGCGCGAGACAGTATTGATTGTTGAAGACAAAGAGACGGATAGATAGTTACGTCGCGCCCTGCCGCCAAGGTCTTCTACCTCTCGGGGTTATGC
>QHXE01000864.1 GCA_003222835.1 Acidobacteriota bacterium
CGCCCAGCAGCAACAGACGCGACCCCTTCATCGCTTTGCTATCGTCGTTCAGTCCGTCCGACACAAGCTGCACGACGTGCTCGGGCATGCGCGAGTTTACTTCTTCGGCCAGACTGATGAAGCGTGAATCGACTCCGTGCTGACGCGCTTTCCACGAGAGGTAATGTGGATCGAGCGGAATGCAATGGCCGCCGATACCTGGGCCTGGATAAAAAGGCATGAACCCGAACGGCTTGGTTGCCGCCGCGCGAATAACTTCCCAAGTGTCGATGTTCAGCGCATAACAAAGCCGGGCCATCTCGTTCGCCATGCCGATGTTTACGGCTCGAAAAGTGTTCTCCAAAAGTTTTGCGGCTTCCGCTACGCGTGCCGAACTTACTGAGTGAACATCGTTCACGATGTGTGAGTAAAGATACGCTGCCGCGGCTGTCGAATCTTCGGTCACGCCGCCGACGACTTTGGGAATATTGTGAGTTTGAAATTGCGGGTTTCCCGGATCGACGCGCTCGGGAGAGAAAGCCAAAAGGAAATCCTCGTCAACTTTGAGTCCGGTTTCGTCAAAGATTGGCAACAGCACTTCGTCGGTCGTGCCTGGATAGGTGGTTGATTCCAGAACCACGAGCTGTCCGCGGCGTAGACGCTTTTTGATCTCTTCCGCTGCCGCCAGGATATAAGAGATGTCCGGTTCTTTGGTTTTTCTTAGCGGCGTCGGCACGCAGATAATGATTGCGTCACACTCTTGCAGAAGATCGAAGTCGGTTGTGGCGCGCAGGCGGCCCGTGTCCACCGAGTCCCTTACCAGATCGGATACGACGTCGCCGATGTACGATCGACCGGCATTTATCTCCGCGACCTTTTTCTCGTCAACTTCGAATCCAACCACGCTAAGTCCCTTGCCGGCAAACTCCGTCGCCAACGGCAATCCCACGTAACCAAGTCCAATCACTCCGACACACGCGCGCCGATCCTTAATTAGATTAATGATTTCGTCTTTAACCATGAACAATTCCAGTCGCTGAAGAACAAATCATAGTAGGCAGGAAGCCATAAAAGCTCAAAGCTGCGATGAAGTCATTTAAGCCTAAGTGAGCATCTCGCGGGTGTCAAGAGCGATGACCGTTAACAGTGTGCCAAGATTTCGTTTCGGTAAGCGCCCTCTCCTTTGGGAGAGGGTTTGGGGTGAGGGCGTAGCTGAGTAAAAGAAAAGAAAACTCTCCTCCGTCCTTTTTCCTGTCCGCTCCGATCAAAAAGAAGAAGGAAGTGTTGTGGGTTTCGTCGCTAGGCCCTCACCCCGGCCCTCTCCCAAAGAGAGAGGGAGTTACCTACAACTTCTTGGCAGACTGAGATCGTTAACCCTGCCTTCTCTTGTTGCCCTTTCATTTGCCAAACTCAATTCAAGTTTGCTATCCGCTGATCTAACTTTATAATTGAAGCCCGTA
>QHXE01000865.1 GCA_003222835.1 Acidobacteriota bacterium
TTTGAAAGATGGGCGCGGCCGTCTCGAAGTTTACTTCACGCGCGTTTACAACCCCGTGTGGACGAATCCTGATGGCTTCTCGTGGATCGAAGCATTGACGGACGAAAACTTGATCGGCTGCCACGTGGCGTTGACTCCGGTATGGAACGAAACGTCTTACTTTGCGGATTATATTTTGCCGATGGGCCTGGGGCCTGAGCGTCATGATATTCATTCATACGAAACGCACGATGCACAGTGGCTCGGCTTTCGCCAGCCGGTGATGCGCGCCGCGCGGCAACGGAACGGCGACGATATTAGCGACAGTCGTGAGGTAAATCCCGGCGAGGTCTGGGAAGAAAACGAATTCTGGATGGAGTTGACGTGGCGCATCGATCGCGACGGCGCTCTCGGCATTCGTCAGTTTGTCGAGTCAAAAAAGAATCCCGGAACCCGTCTCGGCGTTGATGAATACTACGGATGGATTTTTGAGAATTCCGTTCCGGGATTACCTGAAAAAGCCGCTGCGGAAAATTTAAGGCCACTTGAATTTATGCGACGTTATGGCGCGTTCGAGATCGTAAAAAAGATTGGCGCGATTCATGAACAGACCATCGCCACTGAAGAACTCGAAGACATTCGCGAGGATCGTCTTGGCCGCGTTTTCACGCGCACAGCGAAACCTGCTTCGCCGAATATGGTTCCCGTTCCCAGTCCCGATGGTGACCCAGAAGGCCGTCGTCTCGCCGGCGTAAGAGTTGATGGTGAAATCAAGCGTGGCTTTCCCACGCCGAGTGGTCGCTTGGAATTCTTTTCAAAGACGCTCGCCGATTGGGGCTGGCACGAATACGCGATTCCAATCTACATCAAGAGTCATGTGCACCCAGACAATCTCGAAGAGGATCAGACGATTCTAATTTCGACTTTTCGCCTCCCGATTCAAATTCACACACGCAGCGCGAACGCAAAATGGTTGAATGAAATTGCGCACACGAATCCGCTCTGGCTGCATACGAGCCATGCCGCGAAGCTGGGCGTGCGAACCGGCGATCTGGTGCGCGTCGAGACCGAGATTGGATATTTCGTCGTGCGCGCCTGGGTGACCGAAGGAATCAAACCGGGCATCGTCGCCTGCAGCCATCACATGGGCCGCTGGAAGACGCACGAGAACGGACAGAAACAGATGATGGCCACGGTAAGACTCGATCACGAAGGCGATCAATGGGGACTGAAACGCGAAAGCGGCGCCGGACCTTACGAATCGAGCGATGCCGACACTTTGCGCATCTGGTGGAACGACGTCGGAGTTCATCAGAACCTGACCTTCCCCGTTCATCCCGATCCAATTTCGGGAATGCACTGCTGGCATCAGGCCGTGCGCGTGCGCAAAGCGGAACCGACAGATAATTACGGTGATATTCATGTCGATACCGCGAAGTCGCGCGAGGTTTACCAGAAGTGGCTGGAACAGACTCGACCGGCAGATCGCTATTCACCAAACGGCGAGCGCCGGCCCTACTGGATGCTGCGGCCGTTGAAGCCCGCACGAGAGTTTTATAAATTGCCCAATCAACCCGAATAGGAGCATCCTATCGTTAAGGAGGCGCAGCATGGGTGAAGTAAGAGCTAAAGTTAAGCTGACGAATGCTATTGATG
>QHXE01000866.1 GCA_003222835.1 Acidobacteriota bacterium
GGCGATGTTCGGGCGGCCTTCGTTGACTTTGAAGACCGTCGCGCATTCGAGACCGACTTCGCGTAGACGCGCGGCCGTCCCGATCGTCGCCATCAGATCAAATCCGAGACGAGAGAGCCTGCGCGCCAGCAATGCAGCCTGACCTTTATCAGCCTCGTTAACGCTGATAAATGCAATGCCGCTCTCAGGCAGTTCGAGACCCGCGGCGGTCATGGCCTTGGCGTAGGCTTCGCCGAAACTTTCGCCGATGCCCATCACTTCACCGGTCGAATGCATCTCCGGGCTCAGAACCGGATCCACGCCCGGAAACTTTCTGAAAGGGAAGACGGGCGACTTGATGTAAAAGCGATCGACAGTCAAATCTTCGGGCAGATCAAAGTCTTGCAGCTTGCGACCGGCCATCACCAGTGCGCCGATGCGTGCGAGAGGAACGCCGGTCGCTTTTGAAACAAACGGCACGGTGCGCGACGCACGCGGATTAACTTCGAGCACGTATACCCGATCGTCTTTGATCGCGAACTGAATGTTCATTAGGCCTTTCACCGACAAAGCGGTCGCAAGTCTGCGAGTATAGTGTCGCATCGTTTCCAGATGTTCTTCCGCGATGCGAACTGGCGGCAGCGCGCACGATGAATCGCCGGAATGGATGCCCGCTTCTTCGATGTGCTCCTGAATGCCGGCGATCACACATGCGCTCTCGTCGGCCAGTGCATCAACGTCGAACTCCGCAGCTTGCTCCAGAAACTTATCAATCAAGACCGGCCGATCGTGCGAGAAATCTACCGCCGTGCGCATGTATTCATCGAGACTATCTTCGTCGTATACGATCGCCATCGCGCGCCCGCCAAGAACGTAACTGGGCCGCACCAATACGGGATAGCCGACGCGTTCAGCAATTAGCCGCGCGCCGTCGATTGAAACCGCGGTCCCGTTCTCAGGTTGGGGAATACCCAATTCGGTTAAGAGCGCGCCGAAGCGCTTTCGATCTTCGGCCAGGTCTATTGAGTCGGGAGACGTGCCGATGATTGGAACACCGGCTTCGTGCAGACGCATCGCCAGATTCAAAGGCGTCTGTCCACCGAATTGGACGATTACTCCGGTCGGCTTTTCGACATCGACGATGTTCATGACGTCTTCGAATGTGAGCGGTTCGAAGTAGAGGCGATCGGACGTGTCATAGTCGGTTGAAACTGTTTCGGGATTGCAGTTGACCATGATCGTTTCGTAACCCGCTTCGTGCAGCGCGAACGAGGCGTGGCAGCAGCAATAGTCGAACTCGATACCCTGGCCGATGCGGTTCGGCCCCGAACCGAGAATCATGATCTTCGGCCGATCGGTTGGTTGAGCTTCGTCTTCTTCTTCGTACGTCGAATAAAGATAGGGCGTGTAGGATTCAAACTCGGCGCCGCAGGTATCGACGCGCTTGTAAACGGGAATCAGTCCAAGTTGCTTGCGGTAGGCGCGGACTTCGTCTTCACTTCGTTTCGTCAAGTAGGCGAGGCGTCGATCGGAGAGCGCGGCTTCTTTGAAGGCGCGCAGCAAGTCGAGAGGAATGTTTTCGAGGGCGGGAGGCCCGCCCGCAGTGTCAGAACCGCGAGCGGTAGCGACCGGATCATGTGAATCGATCTCAACTGTGGATCCGGTCGCTACCGCTCGCGGTTCTGACACGGGATTTGACGCAGGCGGTACCGACTCAACTTCACGCTGGATTTCCATCACTTGCTTGAGCTGGTCCAGAAACCATGGATCGATGCGTGAGAGGCGATAGATTTCTTCAATCGACCAGCCGTCCTCCAGCGCGTACGTGATGTAAGAAAACCTTTGCGAGTTTGGCCGCGCGAGTTTTCTTTGCAGTTCGTCTTTCGGAACATTTTCGAGCCGCAAAGGCTTGACCGCTTCCAGCGAGCGCAGACCTTTGAACAGCGATTCCTTGAACGTACGTCCGATGGCCATGACTTCGCCAACAGATTTCATCTGCGTTCCCAGCACGTCTTCCGCTTCGCGAAACTTCTCGAAGTTCCATTTCGGAATCTTGGTGACGACGTAATCGATCGTTGGTTCAAATGAAGCCGGAGTTTTCTTTGTGATGTCGTTCGGAATTTCGTCGAGGGTGTAACCGACGGCGAGCTTCGCCGCGATCTTTGCGATTGGGAATCCCGTGGCCTTTGAAGCCAGCGCCGAAGATCGCGACACGCGCGGGTTCATTTCGATGATGCGAACTTCG